>DASQMQ010000478.1:0-19627 GCA_035645455.1 Pseudonocardia sp. | reverse complement strand
GCGCCGGGACCGGGCTTGCCCGAACCGGCCGCGCCGTTCGGCGACGCGGGCTGGCCGGGGCCGCCGCTCACCTTCATGGTCGAGCCGGCGTCGGTCGGCGGCCGCTTCGGGGCGCCGCCGCGGGCCGGATCACCGGACATCGGCGGCCGCTCGGGGCTGCCGGGGCGCTGCTGCGGCGCCCCCTCGGGGGTGCGGGCGCCGTGCTGCGCCGCCGGCGCGTGCGCGCCGCCGCGGGGCGGCTGGGCACCGGGCTGCGCACGGAACAGATCGCCCGCCTCGGGCTCGGGCTCACCGCGCGGGCGCAGCGACTGGGGGTTCTCCGCGCCCGGGTAGGCCCCGGACGGCATCCGGTGCGCACCCTTGTCGGGCGCCTGGCCGCGGTCGCCCGGGCGGGCGGGTTCACCGGGACGCGGCGGCTGTCCGGGCGGGCCGCCCTGCGGCTGGCCCGGCTTGGGTGCCGGCGACGCGGCCGGAACCTTGGCCGTCGCGGCGGCCGCCGGAGCGGGCTGGGGGGCCCCGTTGGGGCGTGCCCCGGGACCGGGCTGCCCCGGACCACCGCGCCCGGGGGCCTGACCGGGACCGGACTGGCCGGGACCGCCGGGTCCCGGCGACTGGGGGCCGCGCGGCGGCGCGCCCGGGCCGGGCCGGGGACGGCCCGGCGCGGGGCCGGCCGAATCCGCGGCGGATCCGGAGCCACCTGGAGCCGCGTCGCGCGTCCTACCCGGTGAACCCGGAGCTCCCGAGGAGGCGTCGGACGTGGACGGCGAGAAGCGCGAGGTCGGCGCGACCAGCATGCCCTCGCGCTGCTGGCGCATCCGGGCGAGCTCGGCGGACAGCGCGTCGCGCTGGCGGAGCAGGTCGGCCACCTGCGCGCGGGCCCGTTCCTCCTCGGCCCTGGCCGAGGCGCGGGCCCGGTTGCGGATCTCCGCGGCCTCGTCCTCGGCGGACTGCAGGATGCTCTGCATCCGGTCGGTGAAGTTGCCCACCACGTCCGGCGGACCCGGCGGCATCCCGGGCCTGGGCTGGGGGGTCGGCCGCGGCAGACCGTCCGGGCCGACCACGACCGGCAGCGGCTGACTGCGCACGATGTCCAGGTCGGCCCGCATCCGCGCGATCGTCCGCTGCATCCGCGTCACGTGTTCGTCGACCTGCCGGCGGTCGTAACCGCGGAGGACGACGTCGAAACGGGGGACACCGGCCGCGCCCGCGTCAGTCGTCATCGCTGGTTCCCCCAGAGGTCACACCCTGCATTTCGCCGAGGGTAGGTAGACCGTCGTCGTCACACCGACCCGTTCACTAGTTCGGAGCATACCGGCTTTCCCTTGATGATCACTCCGAGCCGGTCCGCGGCTGCGCCGCGCGGCCGGTGACCGAGGCCGGACGGCGTGACGGCCTACCATCGGGGGCGTGAATCCGACGTCGATCGCGGAGCCCGGCGACCGGGCGTCGGCGCTGCGCCGCGAGCTGCACCAGCGCGGTCTGCGGATGACCCCGCAGCGCCAGCTCGTGCTGGACGCCGTGCGCGAGCTCGGGCACGCCACCCCGGAGCAGATCTGCGTCCGGGTGCAGCAGACCGCGCCCGCGGTCAACATCACCACCGTCTACCGGACCCTCGACCTGCTCGAACGGATCGGCGTGGTCCGGCACACCCACCTCGGACACGGCGCGCCCAGCTACAGCGAGCAGGAGCACCAGCACGTGCACCTGGTCTGCCACGACTGCGGCACGGTCGCCGAGGTGCCCACCGACCTGATGGACGGCCTGGCCGAGCGGCTGACCGACACCCACGGCTTCGACCTGGACGTCACGCACGTGGCGTTGTCCGGGCGCTGCCGCGACTGCCGTTCCGGAGGACAGCGATGACGACAGGGACGACCCAGCACGTACCGGCGCACCGCGGCGACCCGTTCGCCGAGCAGCGGGCGATGGCCCGTTCGGCGGCCGTCGTCGACCGGTCCGACCGCGGGGTGATCGCGGTGCCCGGCGAGGACCGGCTGAGCTGGCTGCACCTGTTGCTCACCCAGCACGTCAGCGGGCTGCCCGCCGGCACCGGCACCGAGTCCCTGGTGCTGGACATCAACGGCCGGGTGCTGCACCACATGGTCGTCGCCCACCTCCAGGACCCCGGCGTGGTGTACCTGGACACCGAGCCGGGCGAGGTCCCCGAACTGCTCGGCTACCTGCGGAAGATGGTGTTCTGGTCCAAGGTGGACCCGCGCGACGCCGGCGACGAGCTCGCCGTGCTGAGCCTCGTCGGCCCGGACACCCCCGACGTGCTGGCCGCGGCCGGCGTCCCGGTGCCCGACCGCCCCCACGGCGTGCTCGCCCTGCCCGGCCCGGGCGGGCTGGTGCGCCGCATGGACTGGCCCGGCACCGACGCGGCCGACCTGCTGGTCCCCCGGACCGACCGGGACGGGTGGTGGCAGCGGCTGATCGACGCCGGCGCCCGCCCGGCCGGCACGATGGCCTTCGACGCGCTGCGCGTGGCGGCCCTGCGGCCCCGGCTCGGCGTGGACACCGACGACCGCACGATCCCGCACGAGGTCGGCTGGATCGGCTCGGCGGTGCACCTGACCAAGGGCTGCTACCGCGGGCAGGAGACGGTGGCCCGGGTGGCCAACCTGGGCCGTCCCCCGCGCCGGCTGGTCCTGCTGCACCTCGACGGCGGCGACGAGCACCTCCCGGCGACCGGCGACCCGGTCCTGCGCGACGGCCGGGCGATCGGCCGGGTCGGCAGCGTGGTGCAGCACCACGAACTGGGCCCGGTGGCACTGGCGCTGGTCAAGCGGTCGGTGCCGGTGGACGCCGACCTGCTCGCCGGGGAGGGCGAGAACGCCTCCCCGGCCCGCATCGACCCCGACTCCATGCCCGCCGACGACGACACCCCCCGCCCCGGCCGGGCCGCCCAGCTCCGCACCGGCCTCCGCACCTGACCCTCGCCCGTCCCGTCATCGCACGCGAGCGCCTGCCACCCCGCCCCGCCGGACCGACGCCGCTCTCGCTCGAGCGACTCTCGTCCAGCTCCGCAGCACGCGAGGGCCCACCCGGACCGGGAGGCGAGAGCGGCCTGCACGACGGCGCCGGGGTGCCGCCCGCCGGGTCGGTGCACTCACCCTCACCCTCACCCCACTGCTCGGCGCGGCCGGGCGACTGGGCGCCGGGGCGTGGTCGGACCGGGCGGGCAGCCGGCTCGGACCGCTGCGCGTGATCGCCGTCACCGTCGCGGTGGTTCTCGGCCTGTCCGCGCTGGGCGAACCCGGTCCGCCGGCCCTGCCGGGCGTCGTCCTGGTGCCGGCCGCCGCGGTGGCCATCAGCTGGAACGGCCCGTCGTCACCGCGGCCGGCGAATTCGCCCCACCGGGCCGGGCGGCGACCCGCGACGACCCTGTCGAACACGGCGAACCACCTGGCTGCGGCCCTGACCCGGCGCTGGGCGGACTGCTGGCCGAGGCCGCGGGACGGCCGGCGATGCTGACCCCCGGCGCGGTCGCGGCGCTCGCGACGGCGGTCGCACTGCATCGATCGGGAGAGGGTCCGGCAACCCGGCTCCCCCAACCGGTGCCACATCGCACACGGGGTGGTTCGCAAGGTACGGTGGGTCCCAGGACATTGATGAGATGAACGGGGCCGCCGAGACATCCGGCCGCCCCTTCCCTGTTGTAAGGGGGACCAGCCATGGGGCGCGGACGAGCCAAGGCCAAGCAGACGAAGGTGGCCCGCGAGCTCAAGTACAGCTCCCCCACGATGGATCTCGACGCGTTGCAGCGCGAGATCGGCAGTGGGACGGCGCTCCACGACGGGGAGGCGGAGGACGAGTACGACCCCTATGCCCCGACGGTGGACGACGACGGGGACAGCTACCGGCGCCGGTGATCCGGTTCCGGGCCTGACCCCGGTGGACCGGTGCGGCGTCCTCGACGTCGCGCCGGTTCGTTCGTTCTCGAGGACGAGTTTTTTCGCGGCGCACTTGTTATAGTTGGGTCATAACAACCAGGAGGTTGCCATGGCCCCAGGTCGGACCCCCCGCAGCACCGTCGCCCCGCTGCTCGCGGTCGCCCCGTCGGTCGCGATCCTGCTGCTCGACGACCGGCTGCCCGACCCGCTCGCCACGCACTTCGCCCTCTCCGGTGCGGCCGACGGCTTCAGCGGGCGCACCACCGCCCTGGCGGCGAACCTGGCTCTCGGGGTCGGTCTGGCCGCGGTGTTCGAGGTGACCGAGCGGGCCGGTGGCGCGGACCCGCTCCGCACGTTCGTCGGACTGACCTGGGGTGCGTCCGGACTGCTCGGGGTGGTGCTCACCGCGACCCTCGGGGCCAACATCGGCGTCGCCGACGCCCGGACCGCCGTCCTCCCGCTGTGGGTACTGCCGGCCGGCCTCGCGGTCGGCGCGGCGACCGGCTGGCTCGCCGCCCGGTTCACCCCGGCCCGGCCACCGGCCGACGGCACCGACGGCACCGACGGCGTCCCGGACCCGGTCCGGCTCGGCCCGACCGAGCGGGCCAGCTGGTCGCGCCGGACCTCGTCGCGCTCACTGATCGGCTTCGGCGCCGGCCTGATCGCCGCCGGGATCGCGCTGGGCGCCTCGCTCGGAGCCACGGCCGGGATCGTCCCCGGCGCGGCCGGGGTGCTCGTGGTCGCGATCAGCAGCGCCCGGACCACCGTCGACCGGCGCGGCCTGACCGTCACGTTCGGGCCCGCCGGGCTCGCTCGGCTGCACGTCCCGACCGCCGACATCGCCTCGGCCACGGTCACCGACGTCGTGCCGATCCAGTTCGGCGGATGGGGCTACCGGCTCGTGCCGGGCGGGCGCGGGGTGATCGTCCGGTCCGGTCCGGGGCTGGTCGTCACCCGCCGCGACGGGCGCCACCTGACCGTCACCGTGGACGACCCGGAGACCGCGGCCGCCCTGCTCAACGGCCTGGTTGCCCGGACGTGACCGGCCGGTGCTGATCCGGGTGGACCCGGCCCGCGACACGCCGTTGGCCGACCAGATCGCCGCCGCCGTCCGCCGCGGGATCGCCGACGGGGCGGCGCCGCCCGGGATGCGGCTGCCCGCCGCCCGCGAGCTGGCGGCCTCGCTGCAGGTGAGCATGCACACCGTGCTGGCCGGCTACCAGCAGCTGCGCGACGAGGGGCTGATCGAGCTGCGCCGGGGGCGCGGCGCGATCGTCAGCGACAGCGCCCGGCCCGGCAAGGCCGCCCTGCTGGAGCTGACCCGCGAGCTGGTGACGGCCGCCCGCCGGCTCGGTCTGGACGAGGACGAGCTGGTCGGACTGGTCCGGGAGGCCGCCCGGGCGAGCTGAGCCGATCAGATCGTCAGCGTCAGCTCGAAGGAGTAACGGCTCGCCCGGTAGAGGTGCGAGCCGTACTCGACCGCCCGGCCGCTCTCGTCCCAAGCGGTCCGGGTCATGGTCAGCAGCGGCGCCCCGCGGCTCTCGTCGAGCAGCCGGGCCTCGGCCGCGGTCGCCACCCGGGCCCCGACCACCTGGGTGGCCATCCGCGGCACGTGGCCGGCTGCGCGGAGCAGCTCGTAGAGCCCGCGCTCCTCCAGCTCCGCGCGGCTGGGCGAGAGCACGTCGGTCGGCACCGCGTTGTGCATGATCGCCAGCGGCTCCCCGCTGGCGTAGCGCAGCCGCTCGAACCAGGCGATCTCCGACCCGGCCGGGACGCCGAGCGCGTCGGCGACGTGGTCGGGCGCCGGTCGGACGTCCAGCAGCCGGATCTCGGTGCGCGGCTCCCGGCCGGTCTTGGACAGGTCGTCGTAGAGGCTGGACAGCTCGACCGGGCGGCGCACCTTGGGGTGCACGACCTGGGTGCCCACCCCGCGCTTGCGGACCAGCATCCCGCGCTCGACCAGGTACTGGATGGCCCGGCGCATGGTCGGGCGGGACACCCCGAGCCGCTCGGCCAGCTCCACCTCGTTCTCCAGCCGGCTGCCGACCGGCACCCCACCGTCCTCGATGAGCTGCTGCAACCGGGTGGCGACCTGGAAGTACAGCGGCACCGGACTCGTCCGATCCAGTGCCACCTCCGGGACCACCCCGGCCGGCGTCCGTTCCACCACGCGTCCCCCTGGGTACTTTGTCAGGACAAAGTATTGACGTGCATCTAGCGGGAGAGTACATCTTTGGCCTGTTCGTCGTCACTGTCCGAGGACGAGAGGGCAACAATGGGGTTGGACCGGGCGCCCGAGGTGCTGACCATGGGCCGGATCGGGGTGGACGTCTACCCGCTGCAGGTGGGGGTGTCCCTGCGCGAGGTGAGCACCTTCGGCAAGTACCTGGGCGGCAGCCCGTCCAACGTGGCGGTGGCCGCGGCCCGGTACGGGCGGCGCAGCGCGGTGATCACCCGCACCGGCACCGACCCGTTCGGCGAGTACCTGCACGATGCGCTGCGCGGCTTCGGCGTCGACGACCGGTACGTCACCCCGGTCGCCGGGTTGAACACGCCGGTGACCTTCTGCGAGATCTTCCCGCCGGACGACTTCCCGCTGTACTTCTACCGCGAGCCCACGGCGCCGGACCTGGAGATCCGCGCCGAGGAGCTGGACCTGGACGCGGTCCGGGAGGCCGACGTCTTCTGGGTCACCGGCACCGGGCTGTCCCGGGAGCCGAGCCGGGAGGCCACCCTCACCGCGCTGCGGGCCCGCGCTCGGCGCGGCATCACCGTGTTCGACCTGGACTACCGGCCGATGTTCTGGGAGTCGCGGGACGCGGCCCACCGCTGGTACACCGAGGCCCTCCCGCACGTCACGGTGGCCGTGGGGAACCTCGACGAGTGCGAGACCGCGGTCGGCGTGCGCGAGCCCCGCGCTGCCGCCCGGGCGCTGCGCGCGGCCGGGGTGGACCTGGCCGTGGTCAAGCAGGGCCCGGCCGGGGTGCTGGCGCTGGACGCCGACGGCGAGGTGCAGGTGCCGCCGGTCCCGGTGGAGGTGGTCAACGGCCTCGGCGCCGGGGACGCCTTCGGCGGCGCGCTGTGCCACGGCCTGCTGTCGGGCTGGGAGCTGGAGCGGACCATCCGGTTCTGCAACGCCGCCGGGGCCCTGGTCGCGGGCCGGCTCGCCTGCGCCGACGCCATGCCGACCACCGACGAGGTCGAGGCCAAGCTGCAGGAGGCCATTCGTGCCTGAGAACACCGCCGTCGACACCGGGGCCACCCCACCGTGGGTGTCCGCCGACCGGCTCACCGACCTGGTCGCCACCCGGGTGCACCGCCCGCAGGCGATCGCCGAGGCCGCCGCCGCCCGCCGCCGCCCGGACTCCCTGCTGGACTCGCACGGCCGGCTGATGGTGATCGCCGCCGACCACCCGGCCCGCGGCGCGCTGCGCGCCGGGGACCGCCCGCTGGCCATGGCCGACCGGGCCGACCTGCTGGGCCGGCTGGTGCTGGCGCTGTCCCGGCCCGGGGTGAACGGCGTGCTCGGCACCCCGGACGTGCTGGAGGACCTGCCGCTGCTCGGCGCCCTGGAGGGCAAGGTGGTGGTGGGGTCGATGAACCGCGGCGGGCTGGCCGGCACCGTGTTCGAGATCGACGACCGGTTCACCGGCTACGACGCGCCGAGCATCGCCGCGGCCGGCTTCGAGGGCGGCAAGATGCTGGTCCGGATCGACCCGGAGGACCACGCCACCGCCGCCACCCTGGAGTCCTGCGCGCGGGCCGTCGGCGACCTGGCCGATCACGGGTTGATGGCGATGGTGGAGCCGTTCATCTCGCACCGGGTGGACGGCCGGGTGCGCAACGAGCTGACCGCCGAGGCGATGATCCGGGCGATGGCGGTCGCCGCCGGGCTCGGCCGCACCTCCGCGCACACCTGGCTGAAGGTGCCGATCGTCGAGGAGATGGAACGCGCGATGGCGGCCACCACGCTGCCCGCGCTGATCCTCGGCGGCGAGGTGGCCGCGGACACCGACAAGACCTTCGCCAGCTGGAGCAAGGCGCTGGCGCTGCCCACGGTGCAGGGCCTGGTGATCGGGCGTTCGCTGCTCTACCCGCCGAACGACGACGTGGCCGCAGCGGTGGACGCGGCGGTGAGCCTGCTGTGACGGGACACGTGGTGCGGGCGGGCCAGACCGCCGACGGCCCGTTCTCCCTGGTCATCACCCCGGAATCGGCCGGATGGGGCTACAGCTCGCTGCGCGTGCTGGACCTGGCCCCCGGCGCCCGGGCGACCTTCGACACCGGCGCGGAGGAGATGGTCGTCCTGCCGCTGTCCGGCGGCGGCGCGGTGGCCTGCGACGGCGAGGAGTTCGAGCTGGCCGGGCGGCGCAGCGTGTTCTCCCGGGTCAGCGACTTCGGCTACGTCCCGCGGGACGCGACGGTGACCGTGTCCTCGGCCTCCGGCGGCCGGTTCGCGCTGCCCGGCGCCCGCTGCGACAACCGGCTGACCGCCCGCTACGGACCGGCCGAGAAGGTGCCGGTCGAGCTGCGCGGGGCCGGGCAGGCCAGCCGCCAGGTGAACAACTTCTGCACCCCGCAGGCGTTCGAGGCCGACAAGCTGATCGCCGTCGAGGTGCTCACCCCGGCCGCGAACTGGTCGTCCTGGCCGCCGCACAAGCACGACGAGGAGCGGCCCGGCGAGTCCCGCCTGGAGGAGATCTACTACTTCGAGGTCGACGCCCCCGCCGGCCGCGAGGGGATCGGCTACCAGCGGGTCTACGGCTCCGGACCGGGCCGGGAGATCGACGTCTGCGCCGAGGTGCGCAGCGGCGACACGGTGCTGATCCCGCACGGCTGGCACGGCCCGTCGATGGCCGCGCCCGGCTACCACCTCTACTACCTCAACGTGATGGCCGGTCCCGGCACCGAGCGGGCCTGGCTGATCTGCGACGACCCGGCGCACGGCTGGGTCCGCGACACCTGGGCCGACCAGCCGGTCGACGCCCGGCTCCCACTGACCAGCACGGACGAGAAGGAGCACCAGTCGTGACCGCCGACGTACTTCCCCCCGCGGAGGCGGCACCATGACCGTCCGCCTCACGGTGGCCCAGGCCGTGGTCCGGTTCCTGGCCGCCCAGTACTCCGAGCGCGACGGGGTCGAGCAGCGGTTCGTCCCGGGCTGCTTCGGGATCTTCGGCCACGGCAACGTGGCCGGGATGGCCCAGGCCCTGCTGGAGGTCGCCGACTCCGGCGAGCTGCCCTACCACCTGGCCCGCAACGAGCAGGGGATGGTGCACGCCGCGGTCGGCTACGCCCGGATGCGCAACCGGGTGCAGGCGCTGGCCTGCACCGCCTCGATCGGGCCCGGTTCGACGAACATGCTCACCGGCGCCGCGCTGGCCACCACCAACCGCATCCCGGTGCTGCTGCTGCCCTCGGACGTCTTCGCCACCCGGGCCGCCTCGCCCGTCCTGCAGGAGCTGGAGCAGCCCTACTCCTACGACCTCACCGTCAACGACGCCTTCCGGCCGCTGTCGAGGTTCTTCGACCGGGTGTGGCGCCCCGAGCAGCTGCCGTCCGCGCTGCTCGGCGCGATGCGGGTGCTCACCGACCCGGCCGAGACCGGCGCGGTGACGGTCTGCCTCCCGCAGGACGTGCAGGCCGAGGCGTTCGACTGGCCCGAGGAGCTGTTCGCGAAGCGGGTCTGGCACATCCCGCGGCCGCAGCCGGAACCGGCCGCGCTGGCCCGGGCCGCCGAGCTGGTCCGCCGCGCGCGGCGGCCGCTGCTGGTGGCCGGCGGCGGGGTGCACTACAGCGAGGCCACCGAGGCGCTGCGCCGGTTCGCCGACGCCACCGGCGTCCCGGTCGCCGACACCCAGGCCGGCAAGGGGGCACTGCTCTGGGACCACCCGTGCGCCGTCGGCGGGGTCGGCTCCACCGGCTCGCCGGTGGCCAACGCGCTGGCCCGCGAGGCCGACGTGGTGATCGGCGTGGGCACCCGGTGGAGCGACTTCACCACCGCCTCGCGCACCGCGTTCCAGAACCCGGACGTGCAGTTCGTCAACCTGAACGTGACCGGCCTGGACGCGGTCAAGCACGCCGGCGAGATGCTGCTCGCCGACGCACGGTCCGGGTTGGCGGCGCTGACCGACGCACTCGCCGGGCAGCGCTGGGAGCGCACCTGGGACGACCGGGCCCGGGACTGGAACCGGGTGGTCGACGAGGCGTTCCACCTCGGGCACCAGCCGCTGCCCGCGCAGACCGAGGTGCTCGGCGCGTTGAACGAGGAGCTGGACCCGCGCGACGTCGTCGTGCAGGCGGCCGGGTCCATGCCCGGCGACCTGCAGATGCTCTGGCGGGCCCGGGACGCCAAGCAGTACCACGTGGAGTACGCCTTCTCCTGCATGGGCTACGAGATCGCCGGCGCGCTGGGGATCAAGATGGCGGCCCCGGACCGCGAGGTGTTCGCCCTGGTCGGCGACGGGTCCTACCTGATGATGGCCAGCGAGATCGTCACCGCGGTGTCCGAGGGGATCAAGCTCAACCTGGTCCTGGTGCAGAACCACGGGTTCGCCTCCATCGGCGCGCTGTCGGAGTCGCTGGGCTCGCAGCGCTTCGGCACCAGCTACCGCTACCGCGACGACCGGACCGGCCGCCTCGACGGGGCCACTCTCCCGGTCGACCTGGCCGCCAACGCCGAGAGCCTCGGCGCGGAGGTCATCCGGGTGCGCACGATCGCCGAGTTCCGGGCGGCGATCGCGCGCTCACGGGCGTCGGACCGGACCACCGCGATCCACATCGAGACCGACCCGCTGGCCCCCGTCCCGTCCAGCGAGAGCTGGTGGGACGTGCCGGTGTCGGAGGTGTCCCGGCTCGACTCCACCCAGCAGGCCCGCAAGACCTACGAGACCCACAAGCGCGAGCAGCGCTCACTGATCGGGAGGAACCAGCCGTGAGGACCGTGACGCACTGGATCGGCGGGAAGCCGGCCACCGGCCACTCCACCCGCACCGCCCCGGTCTGGAACCCGGCCACCGGCGAGCAGCAGGCCGAGGTGCTGCTGGCCAGCACCGCCGACGTCGACCTGGCCGTGCAGACGGCCGCGGCGGCGTTCGAGCACTGGTCGCAGTCGTCGCTGTCGGCCCGGAGCAAGATCCTGTTCAACTTCCGCGAGCTGGTCAACGCGCGCACCCAGGACCTCGCCGAGATCGTCTCCGACGAGCACGGCAAGGTCGTCTCGGACGCCCGCGGGGAGGTGCAGCGCGGCCTGGAGGTCATCGAGTTCGCCTGCGGCATCCCGACGCTGCTCAAGGGCGACTACTCCGACCAGGTCTCCACCGGGGTCGACCTCTACTCCTACCGCGCCCCGCTGGGCGTGTGCGCCGGGATCACCCCGTTCAACTTCCCGGCCATGGTGCCGATGTGGATGCACCCGGTGGCCATCGCCTGCGGCAACACCTTCGTGCTCAAGCCCAGCGAGCGCGACCCGTCGGCGTCGAACCTGGTCGCCGAGCTGTGGGCGGAGGCCGGGCTGCCCGAGGGCGTGTTCAACGTGGTGCACGGCGACAAGGAGGCCGTCGACGCGCTGCTGGACCACCCGGACGTCGCCGCGGTGTCGTTCGTGGGGTCGACGCCGATCGCGAAGTACATCCACCAGCGCGGCACCGGCAACGGCAAGCGGGTGCAGGCCCTCGGCGGGGCCAAGAACCACGCCATCGTCATGCCGGACGCCGGCATCGACTACACCTCCGACCACCTGGTCGCGGCCGCGTTCGGCTCGGCCGGCGAGCGCTGCATGGCGATCTCGGCCGCGGTGGCCGTCGGCGGCGCGGCCGACGACCTGGTCGCCGCGGTGTCGGAGAAGGCCCGCGCGGTCAAGGTCGGGCCGGGCCGCGACCCGGCGAGCGAGATGGGACCGGTGATCACCGCGGCGGCCCGGGACCGGATCGTCGGGTTGATCGGGACCGGCGCCGAGCAGGGCGCCGAGCTGACCGTGGACGGCCGCGGGCTGTCGGTGACCGGCTACGAGGAGGGCTTCTTCGTCGGTCCTACGGTGATCGACCGGGCGACCGCCGACATGGACGTCTACACCGAGGAGATCTTCGGCCCGGTGCTGACCGTGGTCCGGGCGGACACCGTGGACGCGGCCATCGCGCTGATCAACGCCAACCAGTACGGCAACGGCACCGCGATCTTCACCTCCTCCGGGGAGACCGCGCGCCGGTTCCAGCGCGAGGTGAACGTGGGGATGATCGGCATCAACGTGCCCATCCCGGTGCCGATGGCCTACTACTCCTTCGGCGGTTGGAAGGACTCCCTGTTCGGCGACAAGCACGTGCACGGCCCGGAGGGGGTGTCCTTCTACACCCGGGCGAAGGTGGTCACCTCGCGGTGGCCGCACGTGGAGCACGCCTCGGAGTCCTCCTTCCACTTCCCGACCGCCAGGTGAGCGCCGGGATGGACCTCGGCCGGCTCACCCTCGGCACCGCCCCGGACTCCTGGGGCGTCTGGTTCGCCGACGACCCGCACCAGGTCGGCTGGCGGACCTACCTCGACGAGATCGGGCAGGCCGGCTACACCCACACCGAGCTGGGCCCGCAGGGGTTCATGCCGCAGGACCCCTCGCGGCTGCGCGACGAGCTCGCCGCCCGCGACCTCACCCTGTGCGGCGGCACGATCTTCGCCGGGCTGCACCGCGGCGCGCAGGCCCTCGACGAGGCGATCGAGGCGTGCGCGAAGGAGTCCCGGCTGCTCACCGCGCTCGGCGCCCGGCACCTGGTGCTGCTGCCCGAGCAGTACACCGACATGCACACCGGCTCGGCCACCCAGCCCGGCGAGCTCGACCCCGCGGGGTGGACGAGCCTGACCGGCGGATACGACCAGCTGGGCCGGCACCTGCTCGAGGAGTTCGGCGTCGAGCTGGTGTTCCACCCGCACGCCGACACCCACGTCGACACCCAGGAGCGGGTGGAGCGGTTCCTCACCGACACCGACCCGCGCTGGGTCAACCTGTGCCTGGACACCGGGCACATCTCCTACTGCCACGGCGACAACATCGCCATCGTCGAGGGCTTCGGCGAGCGCATCCGCTACGTGCACCTCAAGCAGGTCGACCCGGCGGTGCGCGACCGGGTGCGCGCGGAGAAGCTGTCGCTGGCCGAGGCCGTGCCGATGGGCGTGATGGTGGAGCCCCCCTACGGCGAGCCGGACATGCCCCCGCTGCTGGACGCGCTGGCCCGGCTGGACACCGACCTGTTCACCGTGGTCGAGCAGGACCTCTACCCGGTCGAACCGCACATCCCGCTGCCGATCGGCGCGCGCACCGCGGGCTACCTCCGCGGCTGCGGGCTGGGCCCGGTCCGGCGCTGGCCCTACTCAGGGGCCTGACAGACCCCTGCACGTCCCCCGAGAGAGGAATGCTCGATGAGGAGTACCCGCAGGACGACGCGTGCGATGGCGGTGGCCGTCGCGCTCGGCTTCGCGCTGGCCGCGTGCAGCAGCCAGGGCGGCGCCCAGGAGGAGACCGCTGGGGGCGGGGGCGGCACCGGTGGCTCGGTGGACACCGAGCGGTTCTCCGTCGCCATGATCACCCACGAGGCCCCGGGCGACTCGTTCTGGGACAAGATCCGCGCCGGTGCCGAGGACGCCGCGGCCGCGCACAACATCGAGCTGCGGTACTCCAACAACGCGGAGGCCCCGGAGCAGGCCACGCTGGTGCAGAACGCGGTGGACAGCCAGGTCGACGGCATCGCGGTCACCCTGGCCTACGCCAACCAGGTCGGCCCGGCCGCGCAGGCGGCGGCCACCGGCGGCATCCCCGTCGTGGCGTTCAACTCCGGGATCGACCAGTACGAGCAGTACGGGGCCATGGAGTACTTCGGCTCCGACGAGAACCTGGCCGGGCGGACCGCCGGCCAGCGGATCGCCGAAGCCGGCGGGCAGAAGACCATCTGCATCATCCAGGAGCAGGGCTCGGTCGCCCTGGAGGCCCGTTGCGCGGGCGTCGCGCAGGGCACCACCACGGAGAACCTGCAGGTGGAGGGCACCGACCTGCCCTCGGTGCGGTCCACCATCGGGGCCAAGCTGCAGCAGGACCCCTCGATCACGCACATCGTCACGCTGGGTGCGCCGATCGCGCTCGCCGCGCTGGAGGCCAAGGGTGACACCGGCAGCCAGGCCGAGGTCGTCACGTTCGACCTGAACGCCGACGTCGCGCAGCGGATCCAGGACGGCGACATCGCGTTCTCCATCGACCAGCAGCCCTACGTGCAGGGCTACATGGCGGTGGCGGCGATGTGGCTGTACCTGACCAACGGCAACGACATCGGCGGCGGCGGTCCGGTGCTGACCGGCCCGTCCTTCGTGGACAGCAGCAACATCGAGCAGATCGTCCCCTACGCGCAGAACAACACCCGCTAGTTCGACCGCCCGGGGGAACCCCGCGCACGGGCTCCCCCGGGTCCGCATCCACCTGGAGCAGGCCATGAGCTCACCCGTGGCGACACAGCCGTCACCACCGCCGCCCGGCTCGCCGTCGACCGAACCGACCGTGCCGCCGGCGCGCAAGCCGATCCTGTCCGCGCTGCTCGCCCGGCCGGAGATCGGCTCGGTCGCCGCGGCGGTCGGCATCTTCGTCTTCTTCTTCGCCGTCGCCGACCCGTTCCGCTCCCTGCCGGCGTTCTCCACCATCCTCTACGCCAGCTCGACCATCGGCATCGTCGCCGTCGGCGTCGCGCTGCTGATGATCGGTGGCGAGTTCGACCTGTCTGCCGGCGTCTCGGTGGTCACCGGTGCGCTCACCGCGGCCATGCTCTGCTACCAGCTCTCGCTGAACATGTGGGTCGGGGTGTTCGTCAGCCTCGCGGTGATGCTGCTGATCGGCTTCATCAACGGCTACCTGGTCGTCAAGACCGGCATCCCGAGCTTCCTGATCACGCTGGCGATGTTCTTCGTGCTGCAGGGGGTGAACCTCGGCGTCACCAAGCTGGTCACCGGCGCCGTCGCCACCCAGAACGTCTCCGACATCGACGGGTTCGAGTCGGCCCGGGCGGTCTTCGCCTCGGAGTTCGTCCTCGGCGGGGTCACGGTGCGCGTCACGGTGCTCTGGTGGATCTTCTTCACGCTGCTGGCGACCTGGATCCTGCTGCGCACCCGGGTCGGCAACTGGATCTTCGCGGTGGGCGGGAACGCGGCCAGCGCCCGCGCGGTCGGGGTGCCGGTGATGAAGGTGAAGATCGGCCTGTTCATGGGCGTCGCGTTCGTCGCCTGGTTCTACGGGATGCACATCCTGTTCGCGTTCAACACCGTGCAGGCCGGCCAGGGCGTCGGCAACGAGTTCCGCTACATCATCGCCGCGGTCGTCGGCGGCTGCCTGCTCACCGGGGGCTACGGCTCCGCGGTCGGCGCCGCGTTCGGCGCGTTCATCTTCGGCATGACCACCCAGGGCATCGTCTACGCCGGCTGGGACCCGAACTGGTTCTTCACCTTCCTCGGGGCGATGCTGCTGCTCGCGGTCGTGCTCAACCTCTACGTCAAGAACTACGCCCTCAACCGGCGGAGGTAGCAGCCATGACCGACACCATCGCGGAGCACGCCGCCCGGGACCTCACCGTCGGCAAGCCGCTGATCGAGATGGAGGGCGTCGGCAAGGCCTACGGCGCCATCCGGGCCCTGGAGGGCATCGACCTGACCGTCAACGCCGGCGAGGTCGCCTGCGTGCTGGGCGACAACGGGGCCGGCAAGTCCACCCTGATCAAGATCATGTCCGGGTTGCACCAGCACACCGAGGGCATCCTGCGGGTGGACGGCGAGGAGGCCCGGTTCGGGTCCCCGCGCGAGGCGCTCGACCACGGGATCGCCACCGTCTACCAGGACCTCGCGGTGGTCGGGCTGATGGAGGTGTGGCGCAACTTCTTCCTCGGCTCGGAGCTGCGCAAGGGCCGGTACCCGCTGGCCCCGCTGGACGTCGGCGGGATGCGCGAGATCGCCGACGCCGAGCTGAAGAAGATGGGCATCTCGGTCAAGGACATCAACCAGCCGATCGGCACGCTGTCCGGCGGCCAGCGCCAGTGCGTCGCCATCGCCCGCGCGGTGTACTTCGGCGCCCGCGTGCTGATCCTGGACGAGCCCACCGCGGCGCTGGGCGTCAAGCAGTCCGGGGTGGTGCTCAAGTACACCGCCGCGGCCCGCGACGCCGGGCTCGGCGTCGTGTTCATCACCCACAACCCGCACCACGCGTTCATGGTCGGTGACCACTTCATCATCCTGAAGCTCGGCCGCCGGGTGCTGGACAAGAAGCGGGCCGAGGTGACCCTCGACGAGCTGACCGCGGAGATGGCCGGCGGGCAGGAGCTCGAAGAGCTGTCCCACGAGCTGAAGCGGTAGGAGCCCCATGACCCAGAACGGGACCCTGAAGGTCGGTGTCATCGGCACCGGAATGATCGGCCAGGACCACATCCGCCGGCTCACCCACGTGCTGTCCGGCGTGCGGGTCGGCGCGGTCACCGACGTGGACGCCGACCGCGCCCGCGCGGTGGCCGAGCCCCTGGCCGGCGCCCGGGTGCACGCCACCGGCCAGGAGCTGATCGACGACCCGGAGGTGGACGCGGTGGTCGTCACCTCGTGGGGGCCGACCCACGAGGAGTACGTGCTGGCCGCCATCGCCGCGGGCAAGGAGGTGTTCTGCGAGAAGCCGCTGGCCACCACCCGGGAGGCCTGCGAACGGATCATGGACGCCGAGGTGGCGGCCGGCCGCCGGCTGGTCTCGGTCGGCTTCATGCGCCGCTACGACGACCAGTACCGGACCCTGAAGGAGATCGTCACCAGCGGGGAGATCGGCCCGCCGCTGATGATGCACGCCGCGCACCGCAACCCGGCGGTGCCGGACTTCTTCACCAGCGAGATGATCATCAACGACACCGTGGTGCACGACATCGACGTCGCCCGCTGGCTGTTCGACGAGGAGGTCGCCGCGGTCCGGGTGCTCAAGCCGCGGGTGAGCAGCAAGGCCCGGGAGGGCTTCAACGACCCGCTGCTGGTGCTGCTGGAGATGGCCGGCGGGGTGCTCGTCGACGTCGAGGCGTCGGTGAACGCCGGGTTCGCCTACGACATCCGCGGCGAGGTGGTCTGCGAGGACGGCACCGTCGAGCTGTCGGAGAGCGCCGGGGTGGTCACCAAGCGGCTGGGCACCCATTCCGGGCGGGTGCCGGCGGACTGGCGGGAGCGGTTCGTGCGGGCCTTCGACGCCGAGTTCCGGGCGTGGGTCGACGCCGTCGCGGTCGGCGCCCCCACCGGTCCGAGCGCGTGGGACGGCTACGCGGCCACCGTGGTCTGCGAC
Source organism: Pseudonocardia sp. (assembly GCA_035645455.1). GTDB lineage: Bacteria > Actinomycetota > Actinomycetes > Mycobacteriales > Pseudonocardiaceae > Pseudonocardia. The sequence continues at coordinate 2,416 of DASQMQ010000478.1, read as the reverse complement.
ACCGGGCTGGCCGCGCTGAACAGCGGCGAGCGCGAGGCGGTCGTGCTCCGCGAGCGCCCGGCGCTCTACGACGAGGAGGCGTGATGAAACTCGCCGTCGACCCCTACATGCTGCGCAGGACGCCGCTGCTGGAGCTGCCGGGCGTGGTGGCCGAGCTGGGCTACCGGCACATCGAGATGTCCCCGCGCCCGGACTTCATGCCGTTCTTCCTGCACCCCCGGGCGGGGCGCGACCAGATCGCCGCGTTCAAGCGCGAGCTGGCCGCCGCCGGGGTGGAGGTCGCCTCGGTGCTGCCGCTGTACCGGTGGTCCGGGCCGGGTGAGGAGGTCCGGCAGGCCGCGGTGCGGTACTGGCGCCGGGCCATCCAGGTGACCGTCGACCTGGGCTGCCAGGTGATGAACTCCGAGTTCAACGGCCGACCGGAGGCCACCGAGCCCAGCGAGGCGCTGTTCTGGCGGTCGATGGAGGAGCTGCTGCCGGTCTTCGAGCGCGAGGGCGTGCGGCTGGTGCTCGAACCGCACCCCGACGACTTCATCGAGGACGGCTGCGCGGCGGTGGACATGATCCGCGGCATCGACTCCGACCTGGTCACCTTCCTGTACTGCGCGCCGCACACCTTCCACCAGGGCGGCGACCTGGCCGGTGTCATGCGCTACGCCGGGCCGATGCTGACCCAGCTGCACATCGCCGACTCCTTCGACCACACCGGCTCGTCCGGGCTGCGCTACATCGTCAACCCGCCGGGGTCGACGGTGCGCGTGCACCAGCACCTGGACGTCGGGCAGGGCGAGGTCGACTGGGACCTGTTCTTCGCCACCCTGGCCGAGGTCGGCTTCGACGGCATCGCCACGGTGTGCGTGTTCGCCTGGGAGGACCGGGCCCGCGACTCGCTGATCGGCAACCGGGAGAAGGTCGAGCAGTACGCCGCCAAGCACGGTCTGCGCCTGTGAACCGCGGTCGTGCGCGGACGACGGTGTTCCCGCACCGGTCTCCCCTCACGAGGGCGTCGTGAGCCGGGTGAGCGTGGGGCTGGCCGGGCTGGGTCGGATGGGCCGGGTGCACGCGCACAACCTGGCGTTCCGGTGCGCGGCGGCCCAGCTCGGTGCGGTGCACGACGCCGACCCGGTGGTGGCCGAGGCGGTGGCCACCGAGCTGGACGTGCCGTGGGTGGCGTCCTACGCCGAGCTGCTGGACGCCACCGACGCGGTGGCGATCGTGACGCCGTCGGCGACGCACGCCGACCTGGTGGTCGAGGCGGCGCAGGCCGGGCGCCCGGTGTTCTGCGAGAAGCCGCTGTCGCTGGACCGGGACGCGTCGCTGCGGGCGATCGCCGCCACCGAGCAGGCCGGGGTGGCGCTGCAGGTCGGGTTCCACCGCCGGTTCGACCCGGACTGGGCCGCGGTCGCGGCCCGGATCCACGCCGGCGAGCTGGGCGAGGTCACCCTGCTGCGCAGCTCGCTGCGCGACATGGACCCGCCGAACCCGGCGTACCTGGCCAGCTCCGGCGGCTTCTTCGCCGACGTCACGGTGCACGACCTGGACATGTGCCGGTGGCTGGCCGGTGAGGTCGTCGAGGTCAGCGCGCACGGTGCGGCGGCCGACCCGGCCTTCGCCGCGGTGGGCGAGCTGGACACCGCGGTGGTGGTCGTCCGGTTCGCCTCCGGGGCGCTCGGCGTGATCGACAACAGCCGGGCGGCGCGGTACGGCTACGAGTGCTCGACCGAGGTCGTGGGCACCCTGGCCACCGCCCGCATCGACGCCCCCCGCGGGCCCGAGTGGCGCACCCCGGGGCAGGCGTCCCACGCGTTGCCGCGCGACTTCGGTGAGCGGTTCCCGACCGCCTACGCCGAGGAGCTGGACGCCTTCGCCCGCTGCGTCCGGGACGACACCGAGCCGCTGGTCACCGGCCACGACGCGGTCGCCGCGTTCGACCTGGCCGCGGCGGCCGGCGAGTCGTACCGCACCGGCCGGCCGGTCACCGTCACCCGCTGACCGCGGTCCGCGCACCGGACCGGGCCGGGCGGCGGCCGGGGCGGAGCTGGCCGTATCCGCAGGTCACCGGAAGTGGGCCGGACCCGCTGCGATAGCGTCACGCTGACGGCAAGGGGGGCCCGTGCGCGGGAACGTGTTCGCGGTGACCGTCGAGCTGGTGGTGCTCACGGTGCGGGACGGGCGGCTGGTGGTGCTGCTGGTCCGGCGGGACGTGCCGCCGCACGTCGGTGAGCTGGCGCTGCCCGGCGGGTTCGTCCGCCCCCATGAGGACCTGCTGGAGACCGCCGCCCGGGAGCTGGCCGAGGGCGTCGGGCTGGCCCTGCCCGGCCACCACCTGGAGCAGCTCGGCAGCTACGCCGCGCCGGGCCGCGACCCGCGCGGGCGGGTGCTCGGGGTCGGGCACCTGGCGCTGGTCCCGGAAGCG
>DASQMQ010000477.1:0-2455 GCA_035645455.1 Pseudonocardia sp. | reverse complement strand
GGGGGCACCCCCGGCCGCACCAGGGAGGGCCGCGGCGGCGGTGCGGCCAGGTGCGCGTGCATGATCGCCAGGAAGTCCTGGTGGCGGAACGGCGGCACGCCGGTGAGCGCCTCGTAGAGCACGCAGGCCAGCGCGTAGACGTCCACCCGGTAGTCCCCGGCGCCGTCGAAGCGCTCCGGGGCCATGTAGGCGAGCGTGCCGAAGGTGACCCCGGTCGAGGTGACCCGGGGCGCGGCCAGCTCCCTGGCCAGTCCGAAGTCGATCAGGTAGACGAAGTCGTCGGGCTCGGTGAGCAGCACGTTGGACGGCTTGACGTCGCGGTGCACCAGCGCCTCCGCGTGCGCGGCGTCCAGCGCGCTCGCCACCTGGGAGACCAGGGTGACCGCGGCCGCCGGGTCGAGCGGGCCGCGGCGCTTGATCCGCGACTCCAGGTCCTCGCCGTCGACCAGCCGCATGTCGATGAACGGCCGGCCGTCGATCTGGCCGTAGTCGTGGATCGGGATGACGTGCGGGTTGCGCATCCGGGCCGCGACCCGGGCCTCGGCGGTGAACCGGGACCGGAACTCGGCGTCGTCGCCCAGGTGGTGGGGCATCCGCTTGAGCGCGACCGTCCGGTTCCGCTCGGTGTCGTAGGCCCGCAGCACCTCGCCCATGCCGCCCCGGCCCAGCAATCCGTCCAACCGGTAGGGGCCGAACTGCTCCCCGCTCACAAGCGCCTCCCGCTACGACCGTCGGGCCGGTTGCGGCGGGCGGGTCGCCCGTCGCTCGGCCCGAGGGCGTGGCCGATCCTGCCGCCGACGCCCGCGCGCGCGGACGCACCCCCCCGTGAGGGCACACGGACCGCGACCGGTACCGGGTAGCCGCGTCACCCGATAAGAGCAACCGGGTCGGTGCGTTCAGTTGCCGGCTGCGGCTTTGGTGGCGCGCTTCGCGGTGTACATCGCGCCGTCCGCCCGGATGAGCAGCTCGTCGGCGTCGATCGGGACGTCGGTGCCGGTCAACCGGGCGATCCCGGTGCTCGCGCGGACCTGCACCGACCCGCCGCCGACCGGGAACGGGGCGCGCAGCGCGGCGGCGATCCGGGCGGCGGCCTGGCCGGGGTCGTCGCCGGACTCCAGCAGCACCCCGAACTCGTCACCGCCCAGCCGGGCGACCGTGTCGCCGGTGCGGACCGCGCCCTGCACCCGCTCGGCCACCCGCACCAGCAGCTGGTCGCCCGCGGCGTGGCCGAGGGAGTCGTTGACGGACTTGAAGTCGTCCAGGTCGAGGAACAGCACCGCGACCGGTCGCCCGTCGCGGGAGTGCAGGTGCACGGCGTGCTCCAACCGGTCGCTGAACAGCGCCCGGTTGGCCAGCCCGGTGAGCCTGTCGTGGAAGGCCTGGTGGCGCAGTTCCTGTTCGCGCGCCGAGACCCGGGCGGCCAGCCGGACGTTCTGCCGCAGGGTGAGGTACTGGCGGGCCATCAGCAGCGCCACCAGCACGAGCATCCCGATCCGCCCGAGCGGCGACGCGGGCCGTCCGGTCAGCCCCAGCCAGACCTCGATGCCCAGCACGGCCATCACCGGCAGGTAGGGCAGCACCCCGCCGGCCGGCAGCAGTGCGTCGCCGTCCCGGCGGGTGGTGGCGCCGGAGTCGAGCAGGGCGGCCATGCCCAGGCAGCCGAACCCGACCGCCCAGCCCACGTCGACGGCCTGACCCGGCTGGTAGCCGTCGACCGCGCTGAGGAAGACGAAGGCGCTGTCGGAGACGCTGAACGCGGTGAGGCCGACGGCCAGCAGTACCAGCGGGGTGCGCGGGGTGTCCGGCGGCGTCCGGGCCACGGTGAGCACGGTGAGCACTATCACCACCACGTCGATCACCGGGGAGGCCACCGAGAGCGCCGAGGCGAGGGCCCGGTCGGGGTCGACGGCCCGCAGGGTCGCGCCCAGCGCGGTGTGCCAGCTGAGCAGCGCCAGGGCCAGGCCGACGACCATCCCGTCCAGCACCCGCTGCAGCCGCCGGGCGTGCCCGCCGTCGGTCGGGACCAGCAGCAGGCCCAGGCAGGCCAGCGGGCCGAAGGCCAGGTAGAACAGGTCGGCGACGGACGGGAACGGTTCGCGCCCGGTGGCCTCCAGCCAGGTCCACACCACCTGCCCGACCGCCCAGGAGCCGGACGCCGCGGCCAGTGCGGTCCAGGACCGGCGGCGGCGGCCGGTGGCGTGCACCGCGCGCCACGCCCCGCAGGCCGCGGCCAGCGACGAGACGGCCAGCGCCGCCAGGTTCGGGCCCAGCGCGGGGTCCAGCGCGGGCGGGTCCGGCAGCAGCACCACGACGATGGCCAGCGCGACGGCGACGAGCAGCGCGTAACGCGCGACCACCGGCGCCCGGTCGCCCGCTGCGGACATCGCCCCTCCTCCCGCCGCTGGCGCTGATGATGCTCGCCGTGTCCACCCCGTGGCATCACTCGATCGGGGGG
>DASQMQ010000476.1:0-2786 GCA_035645455.1 Pseudonocardia sp. | reverse complement strand
CGCAGGTCGGTGGCCCCACCGAAGCGGCCGCCGCGGTGGTCGCCGTGCAGCCGTCGGAGGCTCCGGTCGTGCCGGAGACCACCGAGGTGACCGCGGTCCCGGAGGCCACGCCGGCCGAGGTCCGCGAGGCCCCCGAGGCGGAGCCGGCGCCGGCACCCCGGCGGCGCGAGCCGGCCCCGACCACCCAGGCCCCGCCGCCTCCGCCGCCGGTCGTCCAGCCGCCCCCGGTCGCCCCCCCGCCCCCGGTGGTCCCCCCGCCCCCGGTGGTCACCCCACCGCCGACGCAGCCACCGACCCAGCCGCCGACGCAACCGCCCACCCAGCCGCCGACGCAACCGCCGACCCAGCCGCCCACCGGGCCGCCGACGACGCCGCCGGACGGCGAGGGCTCGCGCACCACCACCGGCGCCCGGGGCCCCGGGACCACGGTCACCGGGACCACGGCCTCCGGCACCACGGCCACCGGGACCACGGCCACCGGGACCACGGCCAGCGGGACCACGGCCACCGGCGCCCGGGGCCCCGGGACCACGGCCACCGGCACCACGGCCACCGGGGCCACCGGGACCACGGCCACCGGCACCACGGCCACCGGCGCCTGACCGCCCGCCACCCGGTGAGCCGGGACCGGGCTCAGCTCCGGTCGCCCCGCTTCCAGGTCAGCTCGATCCCCAGCCCGGCCAGCCACCGGTCCAGGTCGTGGTCGTGGCAGCCCAGCCGGTCCACGGCGTGGTGGGTGCGGTGCATCGCGGCCTCGGCGTCGGCGGCGTCCAGCAGCCCGAGCGCCACCGCCGCGACGAACTCGTCGACGTCGATCACCACCGCGTCGCGCCGGGTGCGGACCACGATGTCCAGGTAGTGGTCGGTGAGCAGCCAGCGCCCGCCGTCCCGGCTGATCTCGCAGATGTCGAGGTAGTAGTCCTGCTCGCGCTCGTGGCCGGGGCGCCACCACCAGTCGGTGACGCACAGCCCGAGGTCGGGCAGCAGCCAGGACTCCATCCAGTGCGCGGTCGGGCGGCCGACCATCGCCCGGCTCATGTACAGCCCGAACTCGGTGACCCGGTACTCGTCGACCACCCGGCGCAGGCCCTTGTTGTCGATGTTGAGCATGGCCGGGACGTCGAAGGTGGAGCGCTTCGGCGGATGCACCCCGACGATGGTGGCAGAGACGGTGGGGGCGGACCCCCTCGCCCGGCCCGGTACCGCCGAACAGCGCCGCCGGCGGAAAGTGTCGGCCCGGGCTCGTACCCTGGGACCGTGGCTTTCGCGACAGAGGTTCCCGGCAGTGCGGCCCAGCAGGAGCTGCCGGTCGCCCACTCCGAGTTCCGTCCGGTCGGCGACATCCCGCGCACCGGCGGCGAGTTCCAGGTGGTCAGCGACCTCAGCCCGGCCGGCGACCAGCCGACGGCCATCACCGAGCTGGAGAAGCGGATCCGGGCCGGCGAGCAGGACGTCGTGCTGCTCGGCGCCACCGGCACCGGCAAGTCGGCCACCACGGCCTGGCTGATCGAGAAGCTGCAGCGCCCGACGCTGGTGATGGCCCCGAACAAGACGCTGGCCGCGCAGCTGGCCAACGAGTTGCGCGACATGCTGCCCAACAACGCCGTCGAGTACTTCGTCTCGTACTACGACTACTACCAGCCCGAGGCGTACATCGCGCAGACCGACACCTACATCGAGAAGGACTCCTCGATCAACGAGGACGTCGAGCGGCTGCGCCACTCGGCCACCCACAACCTGCTCTCCCGGCGCGACGTCGTGGTGGTGGCCTCGGTGTCGTGCATCTACGGCCTGGGCACCCCGCAGTCCTACCTCGACCGCTCGGTCAAGCTCAGCGTCGGCGACACGATCGAGCGCGACGCGCTGCTGCGCGCCCTGGTCGACGTCCAGTACACGCGCAACGACCTGGCCTTCAACCGCGGCACCTTCCGGGTCCGCGGCGACACGGTCGAGATCATCCCGGCCTACGAGGAACTGGCCCTGCGGATCGAGTTCTTCGGCGACGAGATCGAGGCGCTGTACTACCTGCACCCGCTCACCGGCGACATCGTCCGCCGCGTCGACGACCTGCGGATCTTCCCGGCCACCCACTACGTCGCCGGGCCCGAGCGGATGGAGCGGGCGGTCCGCGACATCGAGGCCGAGCTGGAGCAGCGGCTGGCCGAGTTCGAGCGCCAGGGCAAGATGCTCGAGGCCCAGCGGCTGCGCATGCGCACCCAGTACGACATCGAGATGATCCGCCAGGTCGGGTTCTGCTCGGGCATCGAGAACTACTCCCGCCACATCGACGGCCGCGGGCCCGGCTCCGCGCCGGCCACCCTGATCGACTACTTCCCGGACGACTTCCTGCTGGTCATCGACGAGTCGAACGTGACCGTGCCGCAGATCGGCGGCATGTACGAGGGCGACATGTCCCGCAAGCGGACCCTGGTGGACCACGGCTTCCGGCTGCCGTCCGCGATGGACAACCGGCCGCTGCGCTGGGAGGAGTTCCAGGAGCGGATCGGCCAGACCGTCTACCTGTCCGCGACGCCGGGCCCGTACGAGCTGGGCCGCACCGACGGGGAGTACGTGGAGCAGGTCATCCGGCCGACCGGCCTGATCGACCCGGAGGTCGTGGTCAAGCCGACCAAGGGCCAGATCGACGACCTGGTGCACGAGATCCGCGGCCGCACCGAGCGCGACGAGCGGGTGCTGGTCACCACGCTGACCAAGAAGATGGCCGAGGACCTCACCGACTACCTGCTCGAACTGGGCATCCGGGTGCGCTACCTGCACTCCGAGGT
>DASQMQ010000475.1:0-5182 GCA_035645455.1 Pseudonocardia sp. | reverse complement strand
CTGCGCGGCACCGGCGTGCCGGCCTACCTGGACGTCGACGACCTGCTGCGGGCCGCCGAGGAGGCCGGCGCGGACGCGGTCCACCCCGGCTACGGCTTCCTCAGCGAGAGCGCGGTGTTCGCCCGGGCCTGCGCCGCCCGCGGGATCACCTTCGTCGGGCCGGCGCCCGAGGTGCTGGCCCGGTTCGGGGACAAGACCTCGGCCCGCGACCTGGCCGCCGGGCTCGGCCTGCCGGTGCTCGCCGGCACCGGGCCGGTGGCCGTCGAGGGCGCGGCGGCGTTCCAGCGCGGCGTGCCCGGCGGGGCGGTGATGCTCAAGGCGGTCGCCGGGGGCGGCGGTCGTGGGATGCGGGTGGTCACCGACCCCGAGGCGCTGGCCGAGGCGTACGCCCGCTGCTCCTCGGAGGCCCGGTCGGCGTTCGGCGACGGCCGGGTCTACGTCGAGGAGCTGCTGCGCCCGGCCCGGCACGTCGAGGTGCAGATCGTCGGGGACGGCAGCGGCGCGGTCGTGCAGCTCGGCGAGCGGGACTGCTCGATCCAGCGCCGGCACCAGAAGGTCGTCGAGGTGGCGCCCGCGCCCGGCCTGCCGGACGCCGTCCGGGCCGGGCTGCTGGCCGCGGCCGTGCGGCTCGGCGCCGCCGTCGACTACGCCGGGGTCGGCACGGTCGAGTTCCTGGTCAGCGGCGACCGGATCGCGTTCTGCGAGGTCAACCCCCGGTTGCAGGTCGAGCACACGATCACCGAGGAGGTCACCGGGGTCGACCTGGTGCGCACCCAGCTGGAGCTGGCCGGTGGGCGCACGCTGGCCGAGGTCGGGCTCGACCCGGCCCCGGCACCGCGCGGGGTCGCCCTGCAGGCCCGGATCACCACCGAGACCGTGCACCCGGACGGGACCACGACGCCGTCCGCCGGCCTGCTGACCGCGTTCGAGCTGCCCTCCGGGCCCGGGATCCGGGTCGACGCCGCCGGGCACGTCGGCTACCGGACGAGTCCGCGCTACGACCCGCTGCTGGCGAAGCTGGTCGTGCACGACCGGTCGGCCGACCTGGCCCGGCTGGCCGCGCGGGCGCACCGGGCGCTGTCGGAGTGCCGGATCGCCGGCGTGGACACCACCCTGGACCTGCTGGCCGGGATCGTCGGGCACCCGGCGTTCGCGGCCGGCGAGCTGGACACCGGGTTCCTGGAGCGGCACCTCGACGCGATCCGCGCCGCGCCGCGCCCGCACCGGTTCGTCGAGGTCGCGGGGCCGCAGCCGGCATCGGCGGTGCCCACGGTGCCGGGGGCGGTCACGGCGTCCGCGCCCGGGACCGTCGTCGTCGTCGAGGTGCAGCCGGGCGACCGGGTCCGCAGGGGCGCGACGCTCCTGGTGCTCGAGGCGATGAAGATGGAGCACGTGGTGGCCGCGCCCGCCGCCGGGACGGTCACCGCCGTCGCCGTCGCGGCGGGGGACACCGTGGCCGCCGGGGACGTCCTGGTCGCCGTCGACCCGGCCGGCGGCGTCGACGAGGACGCCGCGCCCGCCGCCGAGATCGACCCCGACCTGGTCCGCCCGGACCTGGCCGAGGTGCTGGAGCGGCACGCGACGGGCCGCGACGACCGCCGCCGGGCCGCCGTCGAGCAGCGCCACCGGACCGGCCTGCGGACCGCCCGGGAGAACCTCGCCGACCTCTGCGACGCGGGCAGCTTCGTCGAGTACGGGCCGCTGGCCATCGCCGCGCAGCGCCGCCGCCGCTCGCTGGACGACCTGATCGAGCGCACCCCGGCCGACGGGATGCCGGCCGGCACCGCGACGATCAACGCCCACCTGGTCGGGGCGGAGGCCGCCCGCGCGGTCGTCGTCGCCTACGACTACACGGTGCTGGCCGGCACCCAGGGCCACCGCAACCACTACAAGTTGGACCGGGTCCTCGACCTGGCGGCCCGCCGCCGGCTGCCGGTGGTGATCTTCGCCGAGGGCGGCGGCGGGCGCCCCGGGGACACCGACGGGGCCGGCGCCTCGATGCTCGACGTGCCGGCGTTCGGGCTGTTCGCCGAGCTCAGCGCGCTGGTGCCGCTGGTCGGGATCGCGGCCGGGCGGTGCTTCGCCGGCAACGCCGCGCTGCTCGGCATGTGCGACGTGATCATCGCGGTGGACGGGGCCAGCATCGGGATGGGCGGCCCGGCGATGATCTCCGGCGGCGGGCTGGGCGAGGTGGCCGCGGACGACGTCGGGCCGATGGCGGTGCAGGTGCCCAACGGCGTCGTCGACGTGCTGGTGCCCGACGAGGCCGCGGCGACCCGCGTCGCCCAGCGGTACCTGTCCTACTTCCAGGGCCCGGTCGCCGAGTGGACGGCGCCGGACCAGCGGCGGCTGCGCCACGTCGTGCCGGAGAACCGGGTGCGGGTCTACGACATGCGCGCGGTCGTCGAGGGCCTGGCCGACCAGGGCAGCGTGCTGGAGCTGCGCCGCGGCTTCGGTGCCGGGATGGTCACCGCGCTGGTCCGGGTCGAGGGCCGGCCACTGGGGCTGATCGCCAACGACCCGGCCCACCTCGGTGGGGCGATCGACCGCGACGCCGCCGACAAGGCCGCCCGGTTCCTGCAGCTCTGCGACGCCTTCGGGCTGCCGGTGGTCTCGCTGTGCGACACCCCGGGGTTCATGGTCGGCACCGCCGCCGAGCGGGAGGCGACGGTCCGGCACTTCGCCCGGCTGTTCGTGGTCGGCGCGAACCTGTCCGTGCCGCTCGGGCTGGTGATCGTGCGCAAGTGCTACGGGCTGGGCGCGCAGGGGATGGCCGGCGGCAGCCTCAAGGCCCCGGAGTTCGCGGTCTCCTGGCCCACCGGCGAGCTGGGCGGGATGGGCCTGGAGGGCGCCGTGCGGCTCGGCTACCGCAAGGAGCTCGACGCCGTCGAGGACCCGGCCGAGCGCGAGGCGCTGTTCCAGGAGATGGTCGCCGAGCAGTACGAGCGCGGCAAGGCGCTGTCGGTGGCCACCGTCTTCGAGATCGACGACGTCATCGACCCGGCCGACACCCGCCGCTGGATCACCTCGTCCTTCCCGCCCGCCCCGGTCGGCCCCCGTCCGACCAAGGTCCGCCCGCACGTCGACACCTGGTGAGGTCGTGCGTGAGTTTCATGGCTATAGGCATGGAACTCACGCACGACGTGCGACGGTGGGCGGCGTGGTGGGAGTGCTCGACGACGTCGGTCCGGAGTTCGCGCAGTTCTGGGTCGAGCGGCGGATCTGCCTGCTGGCGACGGTCGCGCCGGACGGGACGCCGCACGTCGTCGCGGTGGGGGTGACCGTGGACCCGGACGCCGGGCTGGCCCGGGTGATCGCCCGGCGCGGCTCGAAGAAGATCCGCAACGTGCTGGCGGCCGGCGCCGGGGGTGCCCGGGTCGCGGTCACCGGCATCGACGGCCGGCGCTGGTCGACCCTGCAGGGCACCGGCTCGGTGCGGAGCGACCGGGAGTCCGTCGCCGACGCGGAGCGCCGCTACGCACAGCGCTACCGCGTCCCGCAACCGCACCCGGAACGGGTGGTGCTGGAGATCGCGGTCGACCACCTGCTCGGGAGCGTGCGGTGACCGTCACCGTCGTCGTCACCGTCGTCGGGATCGGCGCGGACGGGTGGGCCGGGCTGTCCGACCCGGGCCGCGCGGCCGTGCGGGCCGCCGAGGTCGTGCTGGGCGGGCCGCGCCAGCTGGACCTGGTCGCCGGGCACACGGAGGCCGAGCCGGTGCCGTGGCCGTCCCCGATGCTGCCGGCGCTGCCCGGGCTGTTCGACGAGCTGCGCGGCCGCCGGGTCTGCGCGCTGGCCAGCGGCGACCCGATGTGGCACGGCGTCGGCGCGACCCTGGCCCGGGTGCTCGGCCCGGACGCGGTCGAGGTGCTGCCGCACCCGTCGTCGGTGTCGCTGGCCTGCGCCCGGCTGGGCTGGCCGGTGGACGCGGTCGAGGTGGTCACCGTGGTGGGCCGCCCGCTCGCGCGGGTCCGCCGGGTGCTCGCCCCGGGCCGGCGGGTGCTGGTGCTCAGCGCCGGCGCCGACACCCCGGCCGAGCTGGCCGCCCTGCTGGCCGCCGACGGTTGGGGCGCCAGCGAGCTGACCGTGCTCGACCAGCTCGGCGGCCCGGACGAGCAGCGCACGACCGGCACCGCCGCGGACTGGGCGCACCCACCCGGCGACCCGCTGAACGTCGTCGCGATCCGGTGCGCCGCCGGGCCGGACGCCCGGCGGCACGGCGAGACCCCCGGCCTGCCCGACGACGCCTACGACCACGACGGGCAGCTCACCAAGCGCGAGGTCCGCGCGGTCACCCTGGCGCTGCTGGGCCCGCGGCCCGGCGAGCGGCTGTGGGACGTCGGGGCGGGCAGCGGGTCGGTCGCGATCGAGTGGCTGCGCGCGCACCCGGCCTGCACCGCGGTCGCGGTCGAGTCCGACCGGGCGCGGGCGGCCCGGATCACCGCCAACGCCGACGCCCTCGGCGTCCCGGCGCTGCGGGTGGTCACCGGCCGCGCCCCGGACGCCCTGGCCGGGCTCACCGAACCGGACGCGGTGTTCGTCGGCGGCGGGCTCACCCGCCGCGGGGTGCTGGACGCCTGCTGGACCGCGCTGCGCCCCGGCGGGCGGCTGGTCGCGAACGCGGTCACCCTGGAGGCCGAGGCCGTGCTCGTCGCCGGGCTGGCCCGCCACGGCGGCTCGCTGACCCGGATCGCGGTCGAGCGGGCCGAACCGCTGGGCACCTTCACCGGGTGGCGCCCCGCCCGGGCCGTGACGATCTGGAGCGTTGCCAAGGGAGGCGAACGAGGATGACCGTGCACTTCATCGGGGCCGGACCGGGCGCGCCGGACCTGCTCACCGTCCGCGCCCGGGATCTGATCGCGTCGTCGCCGGTGTGCCTGTACGCGGGCACCTACGTGCCGCCGGAGATGCTGGACATCTGCCCGCCCGGGGCGCGCAAGGTCGACACCGCCGACCTGACCCTGGAGGCGATCGTCAAGGAGATGGTCGCCGCGCACGCCGACGGGCTGGACGTGGCCCGGCTGGCCTCGGGCGACCTGTCGGTGTTCTCCGCGCTGGCCGAGCAGATGCGCCGGCTCGACGTGGAGGGCGTGCCCTACGACCTGTGCCCGGGCGTGCCCGCCTACGCGGCCGCCGCGGCCGCGTTGGGCCGGGATCTGACCGTGCCGACGGTCGCCCAGAC
>DASQMQ010000474.1:0-10123 GCA_035645455.1 Pseudonocardia sp. | reverse complement strand
CACCGCCCCCCGCACCGCCCCCGTTCCCCGGCGCCGGATGCCTGGAGAAACCACCTTCCGGGCATCCGGCGCCGGCATGGTGGCTCGCCGGGCATCCGGGCCCGCGAGGGGCCGGCGGCGAGGGTCGGGAGGGGCGGGGGGCGCAGTAGGGTCGGGGCGTGCAGTTCGGCGTCCTGGGGCCGCTCGCCGTCACCACGGACGCCGGCGAGCCGGTGGTCGTGCCCGGCACCAAGGTCCGGGCGTTGCTGGCCGTCCTGCTGGCCCACCGCAACCGGGTCGTCTCGGCGGCCCGGCTGATCGACGGCATCTGGGGCGAGCAGCCGCCGGTCGACGCGGCCGGGGCCCTCCAGGTCCGGGTGTCCCAGCTGCGCAAGGCCCTCAACGACGCCGAGCCGGGTGCCCGCGAGCTGGTCGAGTCCCGCCCGCCCGGATACCTGCTGCGGACCACCGCGGTGGACGCCGACCGGTTCGCCGAGCTGGCCGGCTCGGACGACGCCGACCGGCTGACCGAGGCGCTGCGGCTGTGGCGCGGCGAGCCGTACGCCGATCTGGCCGACGCCGGGTTCGCCCGGCCGGAGACCGAGCGGCTGACCGAGCAGCGGCTGGCCGTGCACGAGCGGCTGGCCGCCGCCCGGCTGGCCCGCGGGGAGCCCGCGCTGGTCGCCGCCGACCTGGCCGGGCTGGTCGCCGAGCACCCGCTGCGCGAGGGTCTGCGGGCGCTGCACATGCGGGCGCTCTACGCGGCCGGTCGCCAGTCCGAGGCCCTGGACAGCTACGCGGACCTGCGCGAGCACCTCGCCGACGAGCTGGGCCTGGACCCGGGTCCGGAGCTGGTCGCGCTGCACGGTCGGATCCTCGCCCAGGACGCCGCGCTGGCCGCCGTGCCCCGTCCGGCGGCCACTCCGGCCCCGTCCCGCCCCGGGTTCCCGGTCCCGCTGGACGAGCTGGTCGGCCGGGCCGGGGCCGTCGCCGAGCTGCGCGGGCTGCTGGGGCGGCGGCTGGTCACGCTGGTGGGTCCGGGCGGGGTGGGCAAGACCCGGCTGGCCGTCGAGGTCGCCCGCGAGCACGGCGGCGCGCACCTGGTCGAGCTGGCCGCGCTGCCGGTCGGCGACCCCGGCGTCGCCGACCTGGTGCTCGCCGCCCTGGACGTCCGCGAGGTGGCCGGCACCGGGCGGCCCGCCGAGGACCGGCTGCTCGCCGCGCTGCGCGGGCGGGAGGTGCTGCTCGTGCTGGACAACTGCGAGCACGTGGTCGACGCGGTCGCCGCGCTGGTCGCCCGGCTGGTGCGGGCGGCACCGGGGGTGTCCGTGCTGGCCACCGGCCGTGAACCGCTCGGCCTGGCCGGCGAGCTGGTCTGGGAGGTGCCGCCGCTGCAGCTGCCCGACGGGGACGGCCCGGACGCGGTCCGCCGGTCGGCCGCGGCCCGGCTGTTCGCCGCCCGGGCCGCCGCGCGGGAGCGCACCTTCGTGCTCGACGAGCGCACCGCACCGGCCGTCGCGCAGCTCTGCCGGCGCCTCGACGGCCTGCCGCTGGCACTGGAGCTCGCCGCGACCCGCGTCCGGGCGCTCGGCGTGAGCGGCGTGCTGGACCGGCTCGACGACCGGTTCGCGCTGCTGACCAGCAGCCGGCGCGACGTCCCCGAGCGGCAGCGGACGCTGGCCGCGGTGATCGGCTGGAGCTGGGACCTGCTCGACGCCGCCGACCGGGCGGTGCTGGCCCGGCTGGCGGTGTTCCGCGACGGCTGCACGGCCGACGCCGCGGAGGCCGTCGCCGACGCCGACCCGGACGTGCTGACCCGCCTGGTGGACCGGTCCCTGCTGGTGGTGGACCACGGCGGCGCCGAGCCGCGGTACCGGCTGCTGGAGTCGGTGGCCGCGTTCTGCCTGGCGCGCCTGGACGACCCGGCCGGGACCCGGAAGCGGCACGCGGCCTACTACACCGGGCTGGCCGAGCAGGCCGACCCGGCGCTGCGCGGGCCCGACCAGGGGCGCTGGCTGGCCCGGTTGGACGCCGAGTCGGCCGACCTGCGCGCGGCGCTGGCGCACGGCGCCGGCCCGCGCCTGGCCGATGCGCTGGCCTGGTACTGGTACCTGCGCGGGCGGTTCAGCGAGGCGCACCGGGCGCTGGCCGACGGCGGGCACCCCGGCTGGCGGGCCGGGTTCGCGCTGCTGCGGGGCGCGAGCGCGGCCGAGGCGGCGATCCCGGACGGCCTGACCGGGCGGGCCGCCTGGTTCGTCGGGGCGATGCTGGTGGAGCGCAGCGAGCTGGCCCTCGCCGCGCGGCTGCTCGACGCCGCGCTCACCGACGCCGACACCTGGACCGAGGCGGCCGTGCTCAGCACCCGGGCCAAGCTGGCGCACGCGGCCGGCGACCTGGCCGCCCTGGAGCGCGACAGCCACCGCAGCGGGGAGTTGTTCGCCGTGCTCGGCGACAGCTGGGGCCGGTTGCAGGCGGCGACCTGGATCGGCGGGCTGGCCGAGATCCGCGGCGAGTACGACCGCGCCGCCGCGCTGCACGCCGAGGGCCTGCAGCGGGCCGAGGAGCTGGCGCTGTGGCCGGAGGTGGCGGCGGAGCTGTCCTGGCTGGCCTGGCTCGCGGTGCAGACCGGCGACTACGCCCAGGCCCGTGAGCTGGGCGAGCGCGCGCACCGCATCGCGCTCGAGCAGGGCTCGCCCAGCGCGGTGGTGTTCGCCGAGTTGAGCCTCGGTTTCGCCGCGCGCCGCGACGGCAAGCTCGACCTGGCCACCGCCCACCTGGAGCACCTGGTCGAGATGGCCGCCGAGGAGCAGCAGCCGGCGCTCTACCTGCCGATGGTGCTCGCCGAACTGGGGCACGCGGCCCGGCAGGGCGACGACCCGGCGGCCGCGCTGGTGCTGTACCTGCGGGCGTTCGCGGCGGCCGAGGCCATCACGGCGCCCCGGGACGCGCTGGGCGCACTGGTGGCCGTGGCGTCGGTGGAGCCCGATCCGGCCACCGCGGCACTGCTGCTCGGGTGCGCGGCTGCCGTCCGGTCGGCCACCGGGATCGTGCCGGACGCGATCGAGCTCGACGAGGTCGACCGCACCACCGCCCGCCTGCGCGCGGCCCTGGGCGAGGACGCCTTCGGGGCCGCGCGCCGGGCGGGCGGTGCGCTGGAGCCGCGGGCGGCTATCGCGCGGGCCGGTACGACGCGATGATCACGCCGCTCCTCTGCACCCGGGTGTCGATCAGCTCGAACGACGCCTTGGCGTCGGTCAGCGGGGAGGTCAGGCTCGGCCCGCCCTCCAGCACCGGGTGGATCCAGAACCGCACCTCGTCGACCAGGCCGGCGGCCAGCAGCTGGGCGGTCACCGAGCCGTAGCCGTACTGGATGATGTTGCCGCCGTCCTGCTCCTTCAGCGCGGTGACCGCCTCCACCAGGTCGCCCTTGAGGACCTCGGTGTTGTTCCACTCCGGGTTCTCCAGGGTGGTCGAGGCGACGTACTTCTTGACGTTGTTGTAGTAGGCCGCGCCGGTGGTCGGGTCGCTCTCGTCGCGCGACGACCAGGCCGGGAACATGAAGTCGTAGGTCTCGCGGCCCATCAGCATCGCGTCCGCGGCATCGGTCTGGGACCCGGCGAAGGCGGCCGCCTGGTCGTCGAAGTACGGCATCGTCCACATCGGGTTCTCGATGACGCCGTCGAGGGTGATGTAGGTCGAGTTGATGAGCTTGCGCATGTCCGGCTCCGTCCGTCGGGGTTCTCGTGGTCTGACCGCAACCCTGCCGGGTGGTCCTTACGGATCGCTTCCGGCCCGGTTCCGGCGCCTTACGGACGCCTCCCCGCGGCGCGCTGGAACGTGGTCAGCGCCCGGTCGTCGAACAGCACGAACCGCACCTCGCCGACGCCGGTCGGGGTGGCGCCGACGGTGCTCAGCGCGATCCGGGCGGCGTCGTCGAGCGGCCAGCCGTAGGCCCCGGCCGAGATCGCCGGGAAGGCCACGCTCGTCGCGCCCAGCTCGTCGGCGACCCGCAGCGACTCCCGGTAGCAGGAGGCCAGTACGGCCGAGCGGTCCTCCCGGGCGGAGTGCACCGGGCCGACGGTGTGGATCACCCACCGGGCCGGCAGCCGGCCGGCCGTGGTCGCCACCGCCTGCCCGGCCGGCAGCCCGTCGGGGTAGCGGTCGGCGCGCAGCTCGCGGCAGGCGGCCAGGATCTCCGGGCCGCCGCGGCGGTGGATGGCCCCGTCGACCCCGCCGCCGCCGAGCAACGACGAGTTGGCCGCGTTCACCACGGCGTCCACCGCGGCTTCGGTGATGTCCCCGCGGACCAGCACGATCTCGGTCATCGCAGCATCCTCCCGGGCCGTGCGGCCCGCCGCTCCGGCGGCCCTCATCAGGAGTGGGTATCCGGCGGCCTTCGCCACCGCGACCGCCGCCGCTCTCGTCCACGCCCCTGGTCGTGCGCGGAAAGGCGCGCTACGGCACGTCCTTCCGCGCACGAGCGCCGGTGAGCTGGGCGAGGCGGTCGCGCAGGTGGGCCCGCTGGGCCTCGTTCTGCGGGAGGGCCAGCGCGGCGGTGCAGGCGTCGACGGCCTCGGCGGTGCGGTCGAGCCGGTCCAGCAGCTCGGCCCGGGCCGCGTGCGCCGGCGCATAGTCGTCCAGGCCGGTGACGGTGTCCAGCTCGGCCAGCCCGGCGCCGGCGCCGTGCAGCTCGGCGGTGGCCACCGCCCGGTTCAGCCGCACCACCGGGGTGTCCTGCACGGTCAGCAGCACGTCGTACCAGGACCGCACGGCCGCCCAGTCGGTCTCCGGCCAGCTCGGCGCGAGCGCGTGGCAGGCGGCGACGGCGGCCTGCACCACGTACGGGTCGGGCCGGTCCGGCGACCGGCGCAGGCCCTCCCCGACCAGCACCACGCCCTCGGCGACCCGGTCGGCGTCCCAGCGCGTCCGGTCCTGGTCGGCCAGCAGCACCGCACGGCCGTCCGGGCCGCAGCGGGCGTCGCGGCGGGAGTCCTGCAGCAGCTCCAGGGCCAGCAGGCCGAGCACCGACGGCTCGCCGGGCATCAGCTCGGCCAGCAGCCGGGTCAGCCGGACCGCCTCCTCGACCAGCGCCGGGCGCAGCGGACCGTCCCCGGCCGACGCCGAGTAGCCCTCGTTGAACAGCAGGTACACCGTGGCCAGCACGCCGCGCAGGCGCGCGGGCAGCTCGTGGTCGGCCGGCACCCGGTACGGGATCCGGGCCCGGGCGATCTTCTGCCGGGCCCGGGTGAGCCGCTTGGCCATGGTCGCCTCGGACACCAGCAGCGCCGCGCCCACCTCCGCGGTGGACAGCCCGCACAGCGTGCGCAGCGCCAGCGCCACCTGGGTGGCTCCGTCCAGGGCCGGGTGGCAGCAGGTGAAGATCAACCGCAGCAGGTCGTCGCGGACGTCGGGGGGCGGCCGGTCGTCGGGCGGTCCGGCCAGCGCCACGGCGTCGGCCTCCTTCCCGCTGCGCGCCGCCTCCCGGCGCAGGACGTCGAGCGCGCGCCGGCGGGCGGTGAGGGTCAGCCAGGCGCGCGGCTCGGCGGGTACGCCGTCGCGCGGCCAGCAGGCCAGTGCCCGCTCGGTCGCGTCCTGCACGGCGTCCTCGGCCAGCTGCAGGTCCCCGGTCACCCGGACCAGGGTGGCCAGCACGCGCCGGCCCTCGTCGCGCACCAGGCGGACGAGGGCGGCGCGCGCCGCGGCCGGGTCGGTCACCCGCCGAACTGGATGATCGGCCGGAGCTCGACCGCGCCGTCCCACGCCCCGGGGATCGTCGCCGCGACCTTGACCGCCTCGTCCAGGTCGGTGCACTCCAGCAGGTAGAAGCCCGTGAGGACCTCCTTGGTCTCGGTGTAGGGACCATCGGTGGTGACGATGTCGCCGCCCTTGCCGCCCTGCACCCGCACGGTCGTCGCGGTGCTGGTGGGGTAGAGCGCGGCACCGCCGCGGATGATCGTGGCGGCGGCCTCGCCGAACTCCTGGTACCCGACCATCGTGGAGCCCTGCTCGGGGGCGGTCCAGTCGAGGTCGGCGGAGTAGATGATGGCTGCGTAGGTGGGCATCGGGGCTCCTCGTGCGGGTCGGACCGGCCGCGGGTGCGGGCCGGTTCACCCTATGAACGGACGGGGCCCCCGGAGAAGGACAGCCGGCCGAGATCGTCCTGCGGTCCGGCGCGGGCAGTGATCGGACGTACGATCCCGGCGTGGACGACCTGGCCCTGCGCGGGCACACCGTGCTCGCCGACGCCGACGGTGCGGCGTACTCCTCGCTGCGCCGCCGGCCGGTGGACCGCTCCGAGCGGTACGCCCTCGGCAAGGGCCTGCGCAAGCGGGTGCCGCGGTCGTCGCTGGGGGAGTGGCGCGCGCCGGCCGACCGGCCCGACCCGGTGCAGCAGATCATGGACAGCCACCTGGGCCGGGTCGGCAGCCTGGTGCCGATCCGGGTGGGCCGGATGATCGCCTCGCCCTACGGCTTCCTGCGCGGCTCGGCGGTGGTGATGGCCGAGGACGTCGCGCACCTGCCGGCCACCGGCATCACCCCGGTCGTCTGCGGGGACGCCCACCTGGGCAACTTCGGCTTCTACGCCTCGCCCGAGCGCGACCTGGTGATCGACCTCAACGACTTCGACGAGGCCCACCCCGGGGGCTGGGAGTGGGACCTGCGCCGGCTGGTGGCCAGCATCTGGGTGGCCGGCCGGCAGAACGGCGCGTCCGAGGACGGCTGCGAGGCCGCGGTCGCCTCCTGCGTCTCCGCCTACCGCGACGAGGTGCGCAACCTCGCCGACCAGCCGCTGATGTCGCGGTCCTACCAGCGGCTCGACGTCGACCGGTTGGCCGAGGACGCCCACGCCGGCAGCCTGCAGCAGGCCGTGCAGAAGGCGGCCCGGCGGGCCCGGCGGCGCACCAGCGACCGGGCGCTGCCGCGGTTCACCGAGCAGGTCAACGGCCGGCCGCGGATCGTCGAGGAGCCGCCGCTGCTCACCCGGGTGCCGGACGCCGAGGCCGAACTGCTGTTCGCCGCGATCGACGAGTACCTGGCGACGCTGGCCCCGCACTGGCGGCGGATGCTGGGCGGCTACACGCTGGTCGACATCGCGCACAAGGTCGTCGGGGTGGGCAGCGTCGGGCTGCGCGCCTACGTCGCGCTGCTGGAGGGCTCCTCCCCGGAGGACGTGGTGTTCCTGCAGCTCAAGCAGGCGCGGCGGTCGGTGCTGGCGAAGTACGTGCACGGCGAGTCGGCCTGGCACGCCCACCAGGGCCAGCGGGTGGTGGAGTACCAGCAGGCCCTGCAGACCGTCAGCGACCCGCTGCTGGGCTGGACCACGGTCCCGGCGCACGAGCGGGACGGCGAGACCCGCCAGTTCTACGTGCGGCAGTTCCGCAACATGAAGGGCACCGTGCCGCTGGACGCCATCGACGCCGAGGCGCTCGCCGACTACGCCGGCGTCGTCGGGCACCTGCTGGGCAAGGGCCACGCCCGGACCAGCGGCGCGTCGATGATCGCCGGTTATGTCGGCAAGGGGACCAGGCTCGACGAGGCGTTGTGCCGGTTCGCGCGGGCCTACGCCGATCAGACCGAGGCCGACCACGCCGCGCTGGTGGCCGCGGTCGACCGCGGCCTGCTGCCGGTGGAGCGCGGCGTCTAGCTAGCCGGCGACCCGGTCGGCCGGCGCCACCCGGCGTGGGCCGTGCCCGTTGCGCAGCAGCTGCCGCCCGGCGAACACCCCGGCGGTGGCGGCCAGCGACGCGGAGATGGCGGCTGCCCCGCCGACCCCGCCGACGACCGTCGCGGCGACCAGCAGCACCACGGCGACCACCGCGAACGCGATCAGCGCGGTCCGGGACAGCTGCTCGAGGGGCGCGGCGGCGGCGGTCGCACCTGCTCCGAACGCCTGGGCCAGCGTCGGGTCGTCCTCCTGGAGGCGCCGCTCGAGTTCGGCGAGCTGCGACCGTTCGGCATCCGAGAGACGGCGGCCAGAGGGCAGGTCTGGGAACATGCTGGGGGGTACCCCGGAAACGCCCGGAGCACCGGTCGAGTTCGGAGGTTCGTCCTGGTGGGGCGCACGATGATCCAGCCGGCCCGGCTTCGGCGGCGCGCCCGGGCGCTGGCCCGGGAGTTCGGCCCGGTGTTCGGGGCCGGCCGGGTGGGCCTGTGGCGGCACCCGGTCTGGACCTCCCCGACCCGTGACGGCGCCGGCCTCGGCGTGGTCGTGGTGCCCGGCTTCGGCGGCAGCGACCCGAGCATGGCGCTGCTGCGCCGCTGGCTTGAGCGCCGGGGCTACCGGCCGGTCGGCGCGTCCCTGGCGCTGAACCTGGGGTGCACCGCCGACCTGGTCGACCGCCTGGAGCGCCGGGTCGCCGAGCACGTCCGGCGCACCGGCGGGCCGGTGGTGCTGCTCGGGCACAGCCGGGGCGGCTGGTTGGGCCGGATCGTCGCGGTGCGCCGCCCCGACCTGGTGTGCGGGCTGGTGATGATGGGCAGTCCGGTGCTCGACCCGCTGGACGCCCGCGGCCCGGGCCCGCTGCTGCTGCAGGTGCTGGTGCGGTTGTCCGGGATCGGGGTGCCCGGTCTGCTCGACCGCGACTGCCTGGACGGCAGCTGCCGCGACGCCACCGTGGACGGCCTGGGCGCGCCGATCCCGGTGCCGGCGGTGGCGCTCTACTCCCGCGACGACGGCGTGGTGGGCTGGGAGTCGTGCCGCGACCCGCACGCAGAGTGGGTCGAGGTGCGCAGCAGCCACACCGGGATGGGCGTGGACCCCGATCTGTACGAGGAACTGGTGCCGCGGCTGGCCGGGTGGGCGGCCGGGCGGCTGGGCCGGCCCGCGGCGTGAGGCACCCCCGGCGGCGGGAGCCGGTCCGCCGCCCGGCGACGGGTGCTTCGCGTCCCGGAGCACGACGGGACGCGGCCGGCTGACGGTGTCGCCGGGTCGCGGTCCCGGTCAGTCCCGGTCGGCGCGGTCCTCGCGATCGGATCCGTCGTCGACGGGTGAGTCGCTGTCGTCGGCGCCGCCGCGGTCGGCGCTGTCTGCGTCGGCCGGGGTGCGGTCGCCGTGTTCCTCGTCGCCGACCTCCGCGGAGTCGTCCTGGTCGTCGCTGACCGGGGCCGGCTCGTCGTGGTCGTGGTCGTGGTCGTGGTCGTGGTCGTGGTCGCCGTCGCCGTCGCCGTCGGAGCCACCGGCGAACCACCCGTCGGCGGTCCAGGAGCCGGCGGGGGAGCCAGCGCCGGCCTCGTCGCCGGCGTCGAACCAGTGGTCGCTGGTCCAGGAGTCGTCGGTGGCCGGATCCGGGTCGACGTCCTGGTCGGGGCCACCGAACCAGTCCTCGCCGGTCCAGTCCGCGGGCGCGGGGCCGGGGTCGGCGTCGAACCGGCCCGGAGGTTCGTGCTGCCCGGACGGGCCGGGGTCCGGGCGGTCGGCGCCGGGTCGCTGGGCGGGGGTGTCGCCCGCCGGGTGGTCGTCGTCGGAGCTGCCCCTGTCCGGGTGGCCGTCGGACTCCGGGCCGGGGTGGGCGACGTCCGGGGCCAGGTCGTGGGCACCGTCGTGGGCACCGTCGTGGGCGCCGTCGGGGTCCGGCTGTCCGGAAGCGGGTCGCTGGACGTCCTCGGCCGGCGGGTCCGGGAGGAAGGCGTCGAACCCCGCGCCCAGGCCGTGCCGCTGCGCGGGGCCGAAGCGGCCGGGGCCGTCCCGGTTCCCGTCGGGGCCCCCGTAGCCGCCGACGTCGCCACCGCCGGGACGGTCGTCCCGGCCTTCGGCGGCCACGCCGGGGCCGAGGTCCGGGCGGCCGGGACCGTCATCGCGGTCCTGGGTCGCGGTGCCACCGCGCTGGTCGTCCTGCTTCGCGGTGCCACCGCGCTGGTCGGAGCGCGGGTCGGAGCGCTGATTGGAGCGCTGCTCGCCGCCAGCGCCGGAGGGCTCGCGGTCGTCGGACACCGACCGGTGCGGCGATGGCGAGCTGCGCTCGGCGCCCGACGAGTCCTCGGCGGGCGGCGCGGGGGCGCCCGGCGCGGGCGCGGGTGCCGCGGGGGCGACCGGCGCGGGCGCGAGTGCCGCGAGGGCGACCGGGGTGTCGGCGGTCGCCGGCATGGCCACCGCCTGCGGGGCGGCCAGCGGGTTGAGGAACTCGAACGGCCGGGCGGCAGGTGC
>DASQMQ010000473.1:0-6987 GCA_035645455.1 Pseudonocardia sp. | reverse complement strand
TTGCTGCCGACCCAGCGCCAGCGCACGGCCCGGGTGAACGCGCCGTTGAGCAGGTTGTGCGTCTGCCGGACCGAGGACGTGCTCAGCGGACGGCAGCGGTGCGGCCCGCAGCGCTTGTTGCAGCTGTGTTCCCCGGCCGTGTGGTGCTCGTCGAACGGGCCGCCGGCGCAATGCGTCCGACAGCGGCGCAGCTCGCGGTAGAACGAGTCAAGGGTCTCGCCGTCGATCCGGCCGACGGCCAGGTGGTCGAGGAGCGGGCCGATGTGCAGGTGGACGAGTCGCACTTAGCCGGCGCGGGTGGTGTCCTCGATCTCCAGGACGTCGAGGTCGCGCTGCATCAGCTGGGCGACGGTGGCCTTCGTCCGTGGGTTGCGCCGATCGTCGACCTCGGCCTGCATCCGGGTCCGGGCCTTCTCGGCCAGCCTCGCCACGTCCTGGCCGGCCGGGATGACTTCGGTGAGGTAGTGGCGCTTGCCGGAGATCGGGTCGATGCCCGCGTGGACGCGCACCCGCAGCGAGCCGTGGGCAGCGTCTCGATCTCGCCGCGCTGGCGCTTGCGCCGCGTGGAGCCGGAGGGCGGCATGCGGGCAGGCTAGCAGCGGTTTCGCTCCACGGATGGCTCCACGAGAAGCGGTCGGTGGAGCCGATCAAGGCTGTGACCTGGTGCCCCCGGCAGGATTCGAACCTGCGGCACACGGTTTAGGAAACCGATGCTCTATCCCCTGAGCTACGAGGGCGGCCACGGCATGGTAGCCGCGCCCCGCGGCTACCGGGGCGTCCGGGCCAGGCCGTGCTCCACCAGGCTCCGGCCGGTGGCGAGCACGCTCTCGGCGACTGGGCGCATGTGCCAACCCAGCTCGCCCATGGCCTTCTCCGAGCTCACCGGCGCCTCCCGCCCGACGAGGTCCAGCGCCAGTCGGGCGGTGCGGTCGAACCGCGCGACCGTCCACAGCAGCCAGTTCGGCAGCTTCCCGGTCGGTACGCGGTAGCCCTGGGGGCCGAACTCGTCGGCGAGCAGGCGGGCCATGTCCTGCATCCAGGTGTGCTCGCCGGCGCAGATGTAGCGGTTGCCGGGCGCCTTGGGGCTGGTCATGGCAAGCCGGTGCGCGGCCGCGACGTCGCGGACGTCGACCGGGGCGAAACCGAGTTGCGGGCAGGCCGGGTAGGCGCGGTCCAGCAGCAGTTGGATCACCTGGGTGGAGGTCGTGTTCACGGGGTGCTGCAGCGGGCCGAGGACGAGGCCGGGGTTGATGGTGGTGAGTTCCAGGCGCCGATCGTCGGGCAGGTCCTCGACGAACGTCCATGCCGCGCGCTCGGCGAGGGTCTTGCTCTTCGGGTAAGGGGCGCAGGCTTCCGGGTCGGACCAGTCTTCCTCGGTCCGGACCCGGCGGTCCTGCCGGTCGCCGCCCTCGACGACGGCGGACACCGACGAGGTGAGGACCACCCGCCGCACCGAGCCGGACGCGGCGGCCGCGCGCAGCACCCGCAGGGTGCCGTCCACCGCGGGTCGGACGACCTCGTCCTCGTTCCGGGGCGCCTGCGGCGGGTTCGGCGAGGCGACGTGCAGGACGTAGGTGCAGCCGGCGACGGCTTCGGCCCAGCCGCGGTCGGATTCCAGGGTGGCCCCGACGAACTCCAGCGAGCCGCCGGTCCGCTCGGCCAGTTCCGCCAGGTGCGTCACCTTCCCCGTCGCGGACGGGTCGCGGACCGTGCCGCGCACGGCGTAGCCGTGCTCCAGCAGCTCGCCGATGCAGTGCCCGGCCACGAAGCCGGACGCTCCCGTCACCAGCACCAGTTCCCGACCCGCAGCGGTCACGACACCCTCCCGGCGTTCGATCTGATCGGTGTTCAGAATCTGAGCACTGTATAGACTCCTGCCTCGTGGCTCGTCAACCCGGCCCGACCTACGCTCGGCAGGTGTCGTCCACCCGCTCGCGCGCGAGCTACCACCACGGCTCCCTGCGGGAGACGCTGGTGCGCGCGTGCCTGGAGCTCATCGAGGCCGAGGGCATCGGCGCGGTCAGCCTGCGGCGGGTCGCCCGCGAGGCCGGGGTCAGTCCGGGCGCCCCGTACCACCACTTCGCCGACCGCACGGCGCTGCTGACGGCGATCGCCGTGCAGGGCTTCCAGCTGCTGGAGGCCCGGATGCGCGAGGCCCGGGACGTCGCCCCGACCCCGATCGCGGCGCTGCCCGCGCTGGTGGAGGCCTACGTCCGGTTCGCGCGCGAGCAGCCCGCCCACTTCCACCTGATGTTCCGCCCCGAGCTGGCCGCGCCGCGGCACGACCCGGCCGCGCGGTGCGCCGGGGACGCGGCCTTCGAGGTGGTGTGCGAGGTGGTCGACGAGTGCCGCCGCGACGGCAGCGTCCCGGCGGGCGGGTCTGCCGTCGTGCCCGGGATGTGCTGGGCGCTCGGCCACGGGCTGGCCTCGCTCTGGGTGGACGGACCGCTCGTCGAGCGGGGTGCGGGGCTGGCGCCGGCGCCGGAGGCGCTGGTCGAGCAGATCGCCCAGGGGCTGTCCGCGATCCTGGCCGGAGCTGCGCGGGCCGGCGTGCGGCTGCAGCCCTGATCCGGCGGCGGGCCGGCTGCGGTCAGCGGCGGGCCAGGTAGGCGGCCACCCCGTCGAGGAACAGGTCGAGGCCGAACTGGACGTCCTCGCGCATGCCCTGTTCGAACATGTCGTCGGCGTCGAACACGCCGTCGGCCACCACCCGGCTCAGCGCCGGGAAGCGCACCGGGTCGATCAGCGCGGCCAGCACCGCGCCGTAGCGGGGGCCGAACGCGGCCGGGTCCTCCTGGTAGCCGCGTTCCAGCTCCCGTCCCAATCGCATCTGCCCGTGCACGTAGGTGATCAGGGCCTGGACGATGCCGACCTTCTCCACCTCGGCCAGCGGGGTGTCGGACAGCGCGAGCAGGCCGCGGTCGAACCAGGCCAGGTTGTTCGGGCCGATCGGCGGCCCGGTCAGCGGCAGCTGGGCGAACCAGCTGTGCGCGCTGATCGTCTCCAGGATGGCGAACGCCCAGGTGGTCAGCGCGGTGCGCCAGTCCATCCCGGACAGGTCCGGGGGAGGCGCCACCGCGGCGTCGCCCATCAGGAGCAGCAGCTCGTCCTTGCTGCGCACGTGTCGGTACAGCGCCATCGTCGAGTTGCCCAGTTCGGCGGCGACCTTGGCCATCGACACCGCGGCCAGTCCCTCGGCATCGGCGAGCGTGATGGCCGCCCGGACGATCTCCTCGACGGTCAGCGTGGCCTTCGGGCCCCGGCGGTTGCCCTCGCGACGGCCCCAGAGCAGGGCGACGTCGTCGGGTAGCGGGGCGGGATCGGCCATGGCGCCAGTGTAGGAACCGGCCTTCCGAACCTCACTGCGTAACTGCTACGCTTTTTCGCGTATGAGATACGCAGTGAGGGAGGCAAGCATGATCATCGAAGCGCTGGGCGTGCGGAAGACCTACGGGTCCACCGCCGTGCTCGACGGCGTCGACCTGCGGGTCGAGGAGGGCACGGTGTGCGCACTGCTCGGTCCGAACGGCGCCGGCAAGACCACCGTGGTGCGCATCCTCAGCACGCTGAGCAGGGCCGACGCCGGGGACATCCGGATCGCCGGGCACGACGTGCGGCGCGACCCCGCCGCGGTCCGCGGGGTGATCAGCCTGACCGGTCAGTACGCCGCGGTCGACGAGGAGCAGACCGGCCGGGAGAACCTGGTCATGGTCGGGCGGCTGATGCACCTCGGGCGGGCGACGGCGCGCCGCCGGGCCGCCGACCTGCTGGAGCGGTTCGACCTGGTCGAGGCCGCGGACCGGCGGGTGCGCACCTACTCCGGCGGCATGCGCCGCCGGCTCGACCTGGGGATGAGCCTGGTCGGAGCCCCTCGGGTGATCTTCCTCGACGAGCCGACCACCGGCCTGGACCCGTCCGGGCGGGTTGCGGTGTGGGACGCCGTGGCCGAGCTCGTCCGGGCCGGCACCACGATCCTGCTGACCACCCAGTACCTGGAGGAGGCCGACCGGCTGGCCGACCGCGTCGTGCTCATCGACCGCGGCCGGGTGACTGCCGCGGGCACCGCGGACGCGTTGAAGGCCCAGGTCGGCGGGGAACGGCTGGACCTGCACTTCGCCGACCGCACCG
This sequence comes from Pseudonocardia sp., assembly GCA_035645455.1. GTDB lineage: Bacteria > Actinomycetota > Actinomycetes > Mycobacteriales > Pseudonocardiaceae > Pseudonocardia. The sequence continues at coordinate 2,859 of DASQMQ010000473.1, read as the reverse complement.
CGCTGGACCGGGCGGCCGGGCTGGTCGAGGGCGTCGTCGACGCCGAGCGGCCGGTCCTCGGCGTCGCCTCCGACGGCAGTGCCGCGCACCTGCGCCACGTCCTCGATCGGCTGGCCGGGGCCGGCGTCGAGGTGGCCCGCGTCGACGCCCACCGCCCCACCCTCGACGACGTCTTCCGCGCCCTGACCACCGCCCCGCCCGTCGGCGAGCCCGCCGGCGTCCCGGCCTGACCCGGAAGGACCCGCCATGACCACGTCCGCCCCCGCCCGCCACGACGGCCTCGCGGCCGGCCTGTCCGACGCCCTCACCATGGTCGACCGCAGCGTCCGGCTGACCCGCCGCAACGTCGACACGCTGCTCACCTCGGTGCTGCTGCCGATCATGATCATGTTGATGTTCGTCTTCGTGTTCGGCGGCGCGATCCGGACCGGCACCGAGTACGTCACCTACGTGGTGCCCGGGATCGTCCTGCTGTGCACCGGCTACGGCGCCGCGAACACCGCGATGGTCGTCGCCGACGACATGACCAAGGGCATGGTCGACCGGCTGCGCTCGATGCCGATCCGCAGCTCGGCCGTGCTGATCGGGCACGTCACCGCCAGTCTGGCCCGCAACGCCGTGGCCACCACCCTGGTCGTGCTGGTCGCGCTGCTGGTCGGCTTCCGGCCCACCGCGACCGCCGGGGAGTGGCTGCTGGCCGCCGGCCTGCTGCTGCTCTACGTGCTGGGCATGTCCTGGCTGGCCGCCGGCGTCGGGGTGATCGCCCGCAACGTCGAGTCGGCCGGTGTGTTCAGCTTCTTCATGCTGTTCCTGCCCTACCTGAGCAGCGCGTTCGTCCCGACCGGGACCATGCCCGGGTTCCTGCGGGTGATCAGCGAGAACCAGCCGATCACGCCGGTCACCGAGACCGTGCGCGGGCTGCTGACCGGCACCCCGATCGGCGGCAACGGGTGGCTGGCGGTGGCCTGGTGCGTGGGCCTGGTCCTGGTCTCCTACGCCTTCGCGACCGCGATGTACGTCCGCCGGGCGCGGCGCTGAGGCCCATGGCCAGCGCGGACCGGGTCGGTCGCGGCCGGCGCGACCTCGTCGCGGGAGGGGTAGCGGCACAGCCCGGCTGCCGCGCCCACCGCGCCGCGGCGTCCCCGACCGACCCGTGGACCGCGCACAGCAGCCTCTCAGCCGGGTCTCAGACGTCCGGTTCACACTGAGCGCATGCGCATACTCGTGGTCGACGACGACCGGGCCGTCCGCGACTCGCTGCGCCGCTCCCTGGCGTTCAACGGCTACCAGGTCGAGCTCGCCGACGACGGGCTGGCCGCCCTGGACGCGATCACCACCCAGCGCCCGGACGCCATGGTGCTGGACGTGATGATGCCCCGGCTGGACGGCCTGGAGGTCTGCCGGCGGCTCCGCGGCGGCGGCGACGACCTGCCGATCCTGGTGCTCACCGCGCGGGACGCGGTGTCCGACCGGGTGGCCGGGCTGGACGCCGGGGCCGACGACTACCTGCCCAAGCCGTTCGCCCTCGAGGAGCTGCTGGCCCGGCTGCGGGCGCTGCTGCGCCGGCGCACCCCGGACGAGATCGCGGCCGGCGCGGGGCACCTCAAGCCGCTGGAGTTCGCCGACCTCAGCCTGGACCCGGAGACCCGCGACGTGCGCCGCGGGGACCGGGCGATCAGCCTCACCCGCACCGAGTTCTCCCTGCTGGAGCTGTTGCTGGCGCACCCGCGCCGGGTGCTGACCCGGGGGCAGATCCTGGAGCAGGTGTGGGGGTACGACTTCCCGACCACCGGCAACGCGCTGGAGGTCTACATCGGCTACCTGCGCCGCAAGACCGAGGCCGAGGGTGAGCCGCGGCTGATCCACACCGTGCGCGGTGTCGGGTACGTGCTGCGCGACACCCCGCCGTGAGGCCGGCCGGTCCGGTGCCGGTGCCCCGGGAGGGCCGTCCGGACGGGTCGGTGCCGCGGGTGGAGATGCTCGACCACTTCTCCCTCAAGGCCCGGATCGGCGTCCTCGCCGCGCTGGTCGCCGCGCTGGTCGTGGTGCTGGTCTCGGCCGCCGCGTTCGTCACGGTACGGGTGAACATCCTGCAGAGCCTGGACACCAACCTGTTCCAGCGCGCCTACGCGGCCGCGCAGAGCGAGCTGGCCGACCCGGCGCTGCTGGCCACCCTGCCGACCGAGGTGCTCGGTGCCGGGGACATCCGGCTGGCGCTGCTGCTGCGCGACGGCGGGGCCGTCTCGGCCGAGGGGCTGGTGTCCGCGCCGCCGCTCGGACCCCCGGAACTGGAGGTCGCGGCCGGCGCGACGGTGTCCTCGGTGCGCACCGCCGACCGGGACGGCGTCTCCTACCGGGTGGTCGCGGTGCGCGCCGGTCCCGGCCAGGCGCTGGTGATCGCCCAGCGGCTGGCCCCGACCCAGCAGGTGCTCACCACGCTCGGCGTCGCGCTGCCGGTCGTCGGCGGGATCGGCGTGGTGCTGGCCGCGCTGGCCGGGATGACGGTGGCCAGGGCGGGGCTGCGGCCGGTGGACCGGCTGACCGCGGCCACCGAGCGGGTGGCGATCGTCGGCGACCTGCGCCCGATCCCGGTGGACGGCACCGACGAGCTGGCCCGGCTCACCCGCTCGTTCAACGAGATGCTCGACGCGCTGGCCGCCTCCCAGGACCAGCAGCGGCGGCTGGTCGCCGACGCCGGCCACGAACTGCGCACGCCGCTGACCTCCATGCGCACCAACCTGGAGCTGCTGGCGGCGGCGAGCCGTCCCGGTGCGCCCGCGCTGCCCGACTCCGACCGCGCCGAGATCCTCGACGACGTGCAGGCGCAGGTGGGGGAGCTCTCGACGCTGGTCGGCGACC
>DASQMQ010000472.1:0-24630 GCA_035645455.1 Pseudonocardia sp. | reverse complement strand
ACGCCCGTCGAGCTGGGCTGCGGGACCGGCCCGGAGCTCACCCTGGACGGCCGGTCCTGGCCGACCGCGCTGTCCACCTCGGTCGGCGAGCTCCGGTCGCTGCGGCCGGTCCCGGCGCGGGCGTGCGGCTCGCCGCTGGCCCGGCTCGACCCCGGCGAGCACCGGTTCGTCGGTACCGGTACCGACGCGTTCGCGGTCACCGCGGCGTCGCTGTCGCCGCCGGGAACGCCGGTCCCGGGGCGGCCGCGGGCGGAGGCGACCCCGCGCTGGGACGCCGAGAGCCGCGCGGTCGAGGTCGCCGCCCGGGACACCACCCGGCTGCTCGTCGTCGCGGAGAACGCGAACCCCGGGTGGGTCGCCACGCTGGACGGCCGGCGGCTGGACACCCGGACCGTCGACGGCTGGCAGCAGGGCTACCTGCTGCCGCCCGGCCCGACCGGGGTGGTCGAGCTGGCCTTCACCCCGGGCCCGCTCTACCGGGCGGCGCTGCTGGGCGGGGCGGCCGCGGTCGGCCTGCTGCTGGTGCTGCTGGCCTGGCCGGTCCGGCGGGAGCCGCCGCCGGCTATCGGCAGCCCGCTGCGGGCCGGGGCGGTGACCGCGGTCGGGGTGACCGGCGGGATGCTGCTGCTGGCCGGGCCGCTCGGGGTGCTGGCGCTGGCCGGGGTGGCCTACGGGGCCGGGCTGGCCGGGGCCCGCCGGTCCGCGGTGCTGGCCGGGACCGCCGCGCTGGGTGTCGGCACCGCCGGGGCCGCGCTGCTCTGGGGTGCCGACCCGACCGGCTCGACGGTCACCCAGGTGGCCTGCGCGGTGGCCGTGGCGGCGGTGCTGGCCGCGGTGCTGCCGGTGCCGGCCGGGGTCCGCTCGGGCACCAGGTCGCGCAGGGCGCTCATCAGCGGGCGCTCCAGCACCCGGTGACTGAGCGCGGCGAGCAGCAGCCCGCCGCTCGCCGCCACCACCAGCGCCGGCCAGAAGCCACCGGTGAACGGGGTCCACCCGGTGACCGCGTAGAACCCGACCAGCACGCTCATGTGGAACAGGAACAGCCCGTAGGACACCGTGCCCAACCACCGCGCCGGCCGGCCGGCGAGCGCGGCCCGCAGCCGCCCGCGGGTCTGGTCGCCCAGCACCAGCGGCAGCACCAGCAGCGCCCCGGTGCCCAGGAACAGCAGGTTCTTGACCACCGCGGCAGCCGGTTCCGGCGCGGTGAGCCCGAGCGGGCCGGCCACCGGAGTGCAGGCGATCCAGAACAGCGCACCCGCCACCGCCCAGCACGTCCCCGGGCTCGCGGCCAGCGCACCCACCGCGGCGAACCGGCCCGGCGAGGCGGCCACCACGGCCAGCGCCATGCCGGCGCAGAACCAGCCGGCGAACGTCGGCAGCCACAGGTTCAACGAGCCGACGACCTGGGCGTCGCTCTCCACCCACAGCAGCCAACCGGTCCCGGCCGCGGTGAGCACCCCCAGCCCGGCCAGCACCCGCCCGGGGTGCCAGCCCGGTCCGGTCACCCGCACCAGCCAGCGCACCAGCACCGGGAGCAGCAGGTAGAACGCGACCTCGGTGCACAGGCTCCAGGTGTGGCTCAGCCCCTCCCGGGTCCAGGACGGCCCGTAGATCTGCAGCAGGCCCAGCTGCCGGGCCCAGTCGGCCGGGCCGGCGTCGCGGTTGGCCGGGAGCAGCAGCAGCGCGACCGCCACCGCCGCCCAGTAGGCGGGCAGGATCCGCAGCGCGCGCCGCCACAGGTAGGCCGCGGTGCGCCGCGGGGGCGCCGCGCCGGCCGCGGCCCGGAACATCGGCAGCGACAGCAGGAAGCCGGCCAGCACGAAGAACACCGCCACCGCCACGTCCAGCCGGGCCAGTGCCGGACCGGGGAACGCGGCGGTGTAGCCGCCGGTGACGAACGCGCAGTGGGTGACGACCACCGCCGCCGCGGCCAGCCCGCGCAGCCCGTCCAGGCAGGGGAACTCGTGCCCGCGCCCGCCCGGCGCCCCGCTCGCGTGCCCGCTCACCCGGCGGCCCCGTACGGGCGGGGGACACCGACGTCGACCGCCCCGACGCAGATCGGCCGCTCCGGGTCGGCCGGCTCCACGGTCACCGCCGACACCGAACCGGTGACCTGCAGGTACGCCTCCTGCGGCCCGGCCGGGAAGAGCACCGGCACCCGGTGGTCGCCGGCGCTGACCCAGGCGGTGTTGTCCGCGGCCGACAACGACCGGATCCGCACCACCCAGCGCCCCGGTGGCGTCGGCGCGGTCAGCGGGATGCGCACCAGCGGTCCGCGGACGTACCAGCCGCAGCCCGGCTCGGGACCCGGTGGCGCGGCGGTGGTCGCCGGGACGTCGGCGAACTGCACGTGCCCGGCGGCGTCGAGGATCGCCAACCCGGGGGAGGACCGGCCGTCGGCCAGGAACACCGGCTGCGGGACCGCGGCGAGCACCCGCGAGGCCAGCGCCTGCTCGCCCAGCTCCGACCACATCACGCCGTCGGGCACCGGGGCGTCGTAGAGCACGATGCCCGGCCGCGCGGCCAGTTCGGCGCGGGCCGTCTCCACGAACGGCCGGGCCGGGTTGGCCGCCCACCGGTGGGCGTAGCCCGCGGTGGAGACCACCGACCCCCCGGCCAGCGCGAGCACCACGGCCGTGCCGAGCCCGAGCCGCAGCCCCGGCGCGGCCGTCCACCGGCGCAGCGTCGCCGCGAGCGGTCCGGGGCGCTCGCGCAGCACCTGCGGGGCGCCCAGCACCGGCAGCGTGGCCAGAGCCAGGCACAGCGCGCCGACCAGGGCGGTCTCGGTGAAGTAGCGGTACTCGCGGGCCAGCGGGTACGGGCCGACGACCTGCGCCCGGCTCACCGCGAGCAGCAGGCACGACCCGATCACGGTGACGGCCAGCAGCGCCCACGCCCGCCCGGCGCCGCGGCGGCGGACCATCGTCGCGGCCACCACCGCGGCCACCGCGACCGCGGCCAGCACCTGCGCCCAGCCCGGCGGGTCGGTCAGGGCCAGCGTCGGGGGGAAGTCCTCCCACCGCCACGGCCCGCCGACCAGCCCGGGCAGCACCGAGTGCCGCACCGCCGAGCCGACCAGGACGGCGGCCTCGCCCGCGGTGGCCAGACCGCGCACCGGGGACGGGACCGTCAGCAGGTAGAAGGCGGTGAACCCGGCGCCGATCAGCCCGTGCAGCGTCCAGCCGAACCGGTGGCGGCGCAGCTCGTCGGCGAGCCGGGCGACGCCACGGCCGCGGCCGAACCACAGCAGCGTCACCGCGGCCAGCAGCGGCAGCGCCAGCACGGCCTTCTCCGAGAACAGCAGCCCGCCCACCACCGCCGCGGCGGCCGCGACCGCGTCCTGCCGGCGTCCCGAGCGCAGGTACCGGACGTGCGCGGTGAGCGCGAGCACCACGGCGAGCTGCAGCGGGAGCTGGTTGAGCGCGGCCGCCCACCACAGGAACGCCGGCAGGGTGATGGCGCTGGCCAGGTACACCGCCAGCGCCAGCAGCACGGCCGGGCGGCGCCCGAACAGCGTCAGCAGCAGTCGCAGCAGGGCCACGTCGACCGCGAGCTGGCCGAGCAGCAGCAGTCCCACGGTGGCCGGCCAGCTCAGCGGGGTGAGCGTGGTCAGCGCGTCGACCAGCAGGAACGCTCCCGGCATGAGGTGGCCGTTGTAGTCGGTGAGCAGCCCCGCCAGGTCCAGCGGCCCGCGCACCGCGCGGTCGACGAACACGAAGTCGTCGAGCAGGAAGTAGCCCGGCGCCGCGGCCCAGGCCCGCAGCCCGAGCTGCGCGGCGATGAGCACGGCGGCGGCCGCGACGACGGGCAGCGCCCGCGCGCGGGCCGAGGAGTCCGGCTCGTCGGCGCGGGCGAGCACGGCGGTGGGCGTCATCGCCTGGACCTCCTCCGATCCCCCGGACGCGGGGCGGCCCCAGCGTAGGAGAACGGGTTACTCCTCGGTAGGTCCGTTCGGCAGACGCGGGTCGACCGGCAGCTCCGCGCTCAGCGGACCGAGCCCTCCCGGACCCGCCGCCGGTAGTCGCCGTCGGCCGTCGCGGCGAAGCCGTGCGCCTCCAGCCACCGCACGACGTCGGCGGCCTGCGGGTGGTCGGCGTGCACCCGGTTGTAGACGTAGTTGAGGTGGCGGGAGGCGGCCTCCTGGTCGAGCCGCTCCAGGACCTCGGCCCCGACCCCGGCGCCGCGGGCCCCCGGCGCCACCATGATCAGGATCTCGGCGTCGCCCCACACGTCGTCGAGCCGGCCGAACCCGATCACCTCGCCGTCGTCCTCCAGCCGCCACCACTCGTCGCCGAGCTGGGCGCCGGGCTCGGCGCCGCGGATGCCGAACAGCTCCGGGCGCAGCTCGCCCAGCACCCCCGCCTTCGCCTCGTCCCAGCGGGCCGAGGCCTCGTGGACCCATTCGCGTGCCATGGTCTGCTCCCGTCGTCGGAGGCCGGTGCTGTGCCCCGCCCGGTCGTCGGCGGCGGGCCGGTGCCCGGGGCTCCGGTACCCGGTGGCGTGCTGACCGATCCTCGGGTGCCGACCGGGTACCCGCAAGGGCGGTACCCCGATGCGCCCGAACGGATCTTCGACGCGGCACCGGCACCCATCCGGTGATCGATCCGCTGCGCGCTGACTCCCGCTCCCGCAGTGCGGGACAGCACGTCGTCGTGCGGGTGGCCGGCCTGACGTGGCGTCGGCCTGCCGCCGGGGCGACGGAGCCGGACGGCTTGATGTGGGATCCAATCCGGCCGATACTTGATCCCGCCGTAGCCCGAGGAGGACCGCCGTGCTGAGCCGCGAGGACAACGAACGCCTCACCCGCACCGATCCGGGGACGCCGATGGGCCGGATGCTGCGCGCCTACTGGCAGCCCGCCGCGCTGGTGTCGGAGATGACCGCCGAGCGCCCGGTGAAGGCGGTCCGACTGCTGGGCGAGGACCTGGTGCTGTTCCGCCGCGACCCGGATCGCGACACCGGGGGCGGCGCCGGGGAGTGGAGCCTGATCAGCCGGTTCTGCGCGCACCGCGGGGTCGACCTGTCCTTCGGGCGGCTGGAGGACGGCGGGCTGCGCTGCCTGTACCACGGCTGGCTCTACGGCCCCGACGGCCGCTGCCTGGAGCAGCCCGCCGAGCCCGCGCACAGCACGTTCGCCGCCAAGATCCGGATCGCGAGCTACCCGTGCGTGGAGCGCAACGGCATCGTGTTCGCCTACCTCGGGGCCGGCGACCCGCCCCCGCTGCCCGGCTACGACTGCTTCACCGCCCCGGCCGAGTACACCTTCGCGTTCAAGGGCCTGTGGGAGTGCAACTGGCTGCAGGGCGTCGAGGGCGGCATCGACCCCAGCCACGTGTCGTTCCTGCACCGGTTCGTCGGCGAGGACCCGCGCGCGGCCTACGGCCAGCAGTTCAGCGAGGAGGTCGCCGGCACCGGGCGCAAGCTCTCCGACCTGGTGGGCGACCACTCCCGGCCCGACATCGAGGTCGAGCCCGCCGAGCACGGGCTGCGGGTGTTCGCGGTGCGCCGGCTCACCGCGGACGTCTCCCACGTCCGGGTGACCAACCTGCTGTTCCCCAACGCGTTCGTGGTGCCCTTCGGCAACAGCAAGGCGTTCGTGCAGTGGCACGTCCCGGTCGACGACGAGAACCACTACTGGTACATGGTCCTCTACGACTTCGCCGAGCCGACCGACCGGGAGACGCTGCTGGCCCAGCGGCTGGCCGAGGTGACGCTGCCGGACTACCGGCCGCTGCGGAACCGGTCCAACGACTGGGGCTTCGACCCGGCCGAGCAGCGCGAGCTCACCTACACCGGGATGGGCCTGGACATCAACGTGCACGACCAGTGGGCGGTGGAGAGCATGGGCCGCATCCAGGACCGCACGGTGGAGCGGCTGGGGGTGTCCGACCGCGCGGTCACCGCCAACCGGCGGCTGCTGCTGCGCTCGCTGGACGCCGCCGAGGCGGGCGGCCCGCTGCCCGCGCAGGCCCTGGACGGCGCGTCGGCCGCGGCGCTGACCGGGCCGGTCGCCGTCGACCTGATCAGCCCGGCCGACGGCTGGCAGCGGCGCTGGGCCGAGCACGACGCCGAGCGCCGCGCGGCGTCGCCGTGGGCGGGTCGCGCGCGCCGCGCGGAGCCCGCCGATGCGTGACCCGATGCGCAACACCGACGAGCGCCGGGTCGCCGAGGGCGGCGGCGGGACCGGCGCCCGGCCCCTGCTGGACGGCGACCGCGGCGGTTTCGTCGATCACCACGACCTGTGGTCCGACCGGCACTACGCGGCCGCCGCGCAGCTGCGCCGGGTCGTCGACGAGCTGGGCGTCGAGCTGGTCCGGGTCTGCTTCACCGACCAGCACGGCGTCCTGCGCGGCAAGTCGATCACCCGCGCGGCGCTGCCCGGGGTGCTCCGCACCGGGCTGACCGCGCCGTCCTCGCTGCTGCTCAAGGACACCTCGGGCCGGTCGTCGTTCCCGGTCTTCGGGTCGCTAGCGCTGGACGGCTACCGCGGCTTCGCCGGCGCCGGCGACGTCGTGCTGGTGGCCGACCCGACGACCTTCCGGGTGCTGCCGTGGTCGCCGCGGACCGGGCTGGTGCTGGCCGACCTGCACTACCCGGACGGCCGCGCGGTGCCGTTCTGCGGCCGCGGCGCCCTGCGCGCCCACCTCGACCGGCTCGCCGGCCGCGACCTCGCCCTGACCGTCGGCACCGAGCTGGAGTTCCACGTCTACGCCCGGGCGCAGGACGGCGCGGAGGTCGGGGTGGACGAGTCCGCGGTCAGCCGGCCCGGCCGCCCCGGCGCCGCACCCGCCGTCCGCCCGCTCACCCCGGGCGCCCAGCTGCTCAAGGTCGACTCCCTGGACTCCGTCGACCACCTCGTCGAGGAGCTGCAGCGCGGGCTGACCCGGCTGGACCTGCCGCTGCGCTCGCTCGAGCTGGAGTTCGGGCCCGGCCAGTTCGAGCTGACCCTGGAGGCCGGGGACGCCGCCGAGGTCGCCGACCAGGTGGTGCTGTGCCGCACCGCGGTCAAGCAGATCTGCCGGCGGCTGGGCCTGCACGCGACCTTCATGTCCCGCCCGCTCGGCACCGAGACCGCCGCCACCGGCTGGCACCTGCACCAGTCGCTGCGCAACACCGCCACCGGTGCCCCGATCTTCGCCCGGACCGGCGCCGATGCCGGTGAGGTGCTCAGCGACAGCGGCCGCTACTACCTGGGCGGCCTGCTGGAGCACGCCGCTGCCGCGGCCGCGTTCACCACCCCGACGGTCAACGGCTACAAGCGCTACCAGCCGTACTCGCTGGCCCCGGACCGGGTGCTGTGGGGGCTGGACAACAAGGCCGCGATGGTCCGCGTCGTCGGCCGGGCCGGCGACCCGCACGCCCGGCTGGAGAACCGCTCCGGCGAGCCCGCCGCCAACCCCTACCTCTACATCCTGTCCCAGCTGGTCACCGGCCTGGACGGGATGGACCGCCAGCTCGCGCCCGGCCCGCCCAGCGAGTCGCCCTACCAGGACGAGGCGCCGCGGCTGCCGGGCACGCTGGGCGACGCCGTCGCGGCGCTGGACGCCAGCGCGCTGTTCCGCCGCGCGCTCGGCGACCCCGTCGTGGACTGGTACGTGCACCTCAAGCGGGCCGAGTTCGCCCGGTACCTGGCCGAGGTGTCGGACTGGGAGCAGCGTGAGTACTTCGACCTCCTCTGAGCCGTCCGCCGGGACCCCGGCCGTTGCCGGCGGCGCCCTGGTCGACGACCTGACCGCCCGGATCCGCGAGCGCATCCTGTCCGGCGACCTGCCGATCGGCGCCCCGCTGCGCCAGGCCGAGCTGGCTGCCGACTTCGGGGTCAGCCGGATGCCGGTCCGCGAGGCCCTGCGCCGGCTGCAGAGCAGCGGTCTGATCGAAGTGTTCCCGCACCGCGGCGCGGTGGTCCGGGCGCCCGCGCCGTGGGAGGTCCGCGAGACCTACGAGGTGCGCGCCGAGCTGGAAGCACTGGCCGCCCGCCGGGCGGTTCCCCGGATCTCCCCGGCGCAGCTGGCCGAGCTGCGCCGGGTCAACGACGAGATGCGTCGCCGCACGGCCACCCGGACCGCCGCCGAGGTCGCCCCGGAACAGCGCCACCGGGGCAGCGAGACCTTCCACAACCTGATCGCCGCCTGCGCGGGCAACGAGCGGCTCGGCCGCACGATCGACGAGCTGCACGGGGCCTACCCGCGCAACCTCCTGGTCCGCATGCTGGTCGAGGACCCGCGCTACTGCACGGAGAACTTCGCCGAGCACGACCGGATCGTCGACGCCCTCGCCGCCGGCGACGCCGAGGCCGCCGGCACCCGGATGCACGGGCACGTGCTGCGGGCCGGGGAGCAGCTCGCCCGCTGGTTCGAACGCCGGTCCTCCACGGTCTTCCGCGGCTGATCCATTGCGGTCAGGAACTGGCCGGAGCGCCGCCTAGCGTCCTGCGCGTGACGACCACAGCCCCGGACACCATCCCCGACATCCGGCCCTTCCGCATCGCGATCCCGCAGGAGCAGCTCGACGACCTGCACGCGCGCCTGGCGAACACCCGCTGGCCCGACGAGCTGCCCGGTGTGGGCTGGGACCGCGGCGTGCCGGTGGGCTACCTCCGGGAGCTGGCCGGCTACTGGCGCGACGGCTTCGACTGGCGCGCGCAGGAGGCCGCGCTCAACGCCCACCCGCAGTTCCGCACCACGATCGACGGGCAGACCGTGCACTTCCTGCACGTCCGCTCGCCGCACCCGGACGCCGTGCCGCTGATCCTGCTGCACGGCTGGCCCGGTGGCGTCGTCGACTTCCTCGACGTCGTCGGCCCGCTGTCCGACCCGGCCGCGCGCGGCGGCGACCCGGCCGACGCGTTCCACCTGGTCGTGCCGTCGCTGCCCGGGTTCGGGTTCTCCACCCCGTTGGCCGGGCCCGGCATGGGCCCGGCCCGGATGGCCGAGGTGCTGCGCACCCTGATGACCCGGCTCGGCTACCACCGCTACGGCATCCAGGGCTACGACGCCGGCGCCTGGGTGGGTGCGGAGATGGCCGGTCAGGACCCGGACCGGGTGGTGGGCACGCACCTCAACGCGCTGCTCACCTTCCCGGCCGGCGCCGACGGCGAGTTCGACGGCCTGACCCCGGCCGAGCAGCGCCGCTGGCAGGTCATGCAGGACTTCAACGACGGCTACCTGCAGTGCAACTCCAAGCGGCCGCAGACGGTGGCGTACGGCCTGCACGACTCGCCGGTCGGCCAGCTGGCCTGGATCGTGGAGAAGTTCAAGGAGCTGACCGACCCCGCCGACGGGCTGCCCGAGGACAGCGTCGACCGCGACCGGATGCTCAGCGGCATCGCGCTGTACTGGTTCACCGGCACCGCCGGGTCGGCGGCCCAGATCTACTACGAGTCGATGTCGGCCGCCGACTGGTCGGGTGGCGACGCGGACGCCACCGGCTGGGGCAGCGACAGCGGCACCGGCGACAGCGGCACCGCCGGCAGCGGCACCGCCGGCAGCGGCACCGCCGGCAGCGACAACGACGACGGGGGCGCGCAGGGCTGGGCCGCACCGGCCAGGGGCACCGTGCCCACCGGCGTCCTGGTCTCCGCGCACGACGTCACCATCCGGCCGTGGGCCGAGCGCGACCACCACGTCGTGCGCTGGACCGAGCTGGACCGCGGGGGCCACTTCCTGTCCATGGAGGCACCGGACCTGCTGGTCGACGACGTGCGCGCGTTCTTCCGCGACCTGCGCTGAGCCTCGGCGCGATCCGCCGGACATCACCTGGCCCGACGGCACGAGCCCCCGTCAACGCTGCCAGCCGACGCCGCGCAGGAAGCCCAGCAGCGCGGTGTTCACCTCGTCGGCCTTCTCCTGCTGCACCCAGTGCCCGGCGTCGGCGACGATGGCGCTGCCGCGGTGGTCGGTCAGCCAGTCGTCCTGGCGCTCCGGCGGCGTCATCCCCAGCACCGGGTCCAGCGCGCCGCCGATGAAGAAGCTCGGCACCTGGACCTTCGCCCCGGCCAGCTGCGGGGTCAGCTCCCAGTTCCGGTCGAAGTTGCGGTACCAGTTGAGCCCGCCGGTGAACCCGGTGCGGGTGAACTCCGCGGTGTAGAAGTCCAGCTCGTCCTGGGACAACCAGTCCGGCAGGCGGTCGGGCTCCGGCAAGCGGTCGACGAACCCGCGCCCGTCGTCGGCGGAGCTCTCGATCGACCCGCCCCGGTCGGTGCGGGTGCCGCAGAGCATCCGGCGCATGGTGCGGGCCGGGTCGGCGGCCAGTTCGGCGTCGGCGACGCCGGGCTCCTGGAAGTACAGGATGTAGAAGAACTTCCCGGCGAACACCCGGCGCCACAGCTGCGTGGGCGGCGCCGGCAGCCGCGGGGTGAACGGCACGCTCATCCCGCACACCCCGGCCACCCGGTCGGGGTGCAGCAGCGCGGTCTGCCAGACCACCATCGAGCCCCAGTCGTGCCCGACGAACACCGCCTGCTCCGCGCCGATGTCGTCGAGCAGGGCGATCAGGTCGTCGGTCAGGTGCCCGATGTCGTAGTCGGACACCGCATCCGGGCGCGAGCTGCGCCCGTATCCGCGCTGGTCGGGAGCCAGCACCCGGTACCCGGCCGCGGCCAGGGCCGGAATCTGGTGCCGCCACGAGTACGCGAGCTCGGGGAACCCGTGGGCCAGGACCACCGGTGGCCCGGCCTCCGGGCCGTCCTCGACGACGTGCAGCTGCACGCCGTTCACGGCGACGGTGCGCTCAGCGGCCACGGTGCCACCCTCCCTGGTAACGGTCGTTGACAGAAACCTAGGAGATGGTCGCCGCCTTCCTGGTCGGCGGGTTCAACGAAGTGCTCATGCGCCGGGTCGACGGCGCGATCCCGGTCGACCGCGACCGGCGCGTCGACGGCGCCACCGAGCCGTTCCTCGCCCCGGGCCGGGCCGGGCCGGCGACCGGATCGCCCGGCGGCACCGCCGGGCTGACCCGCACCCGGTCCGGGCTGCGCGACGTTCTGCGCGCGGGCCGGATTCGAGGTTTCCGGGTGGAACGGGCGGGGGACAGTGCGGTGTGCTCACTGCAGTGCTGTTCGGTGTCGCCGCATCCAGCGCTCTGCTCATCGGCGCGGCCGTGGGGACCCGCTGGAACCCGCCGAAGAAGGTGACCGGGGTGCTGCTGGCGTTCGCCAGCGGCGCGCTGATCTCCGCGCTGGCCTTCGAGCTGTTCGAGGAGGCGTACGCCCTCGGCGGCGCGGTCCGGTCCGGGCTCGGGCTGCTGGCCGGGGCGGCGGCGTTCGTCGTCGCCGACACCGCGCTGGACCGCTACGTGAGCGGCCGGTCCGACCCCGAGCAGCGGGAGGTGGTCGCGGCCGGTGCCCGACGGGGGGTCGGGCTGGCCCTGCTGGCCGCGGTCACCCTGGACGGCATCCCGGAGAACCTCGCGCTGGGCGTGTCGCTGGTGGAGGGTGCCTCGCTGGCGCTGCTCGTGGCGATCTTCTTCTCCAACCTCCCCGAGTCGCTGGTCGGGGCGGTGGCCATGCGCGAGGGCGGGCAGAGCGCCCGCAGCGTGATGCTCACCTGGACCGTGTGCGCGGTGCTGCTGGCCGCCGCGGTGGTCCTCGGCCGGTTCGTGGCCGGCGGGCTCGGCGACGAGGTGCTGGCGGTCGCGCTGGCCTTCGCCGGCGGCGCGGTGCTCGCCTCGCTGGCCGACACCCTGATGCCGGAGGCCTTCGAACACGGCCGCCCGTTCAACGCCTTCGCCACCGCCGCCGGCTTCTTCCTGTCCTTCGTGCTGGCCGGCTGAGCGGCTGCCCCGCCGCTGAGCGACCCCCACCGCAGGGCCGGGTGCGCGGCGCGCGGATGTTCTCGATCAGCTCCCGACGTGTCAGGCTCCGGGAACCGCGCACACCGGGGTGCGCGGACCGAGCGAGGGAGTCCGATGGGCGACGAGCTGTGGCGACGGGGCGCGGGGGAGCTGGCGGGGCTGATCGCGGCCGGGGAGGTCTCCTCGACCGAGGTGGTGGAAGCGCACCTGCGGCGCATCGAGGCCGTGAACCCGGAGCTGAACGCGGTGGTGGTGGTCCTCGCCGACGACGCGCTGGCCGCGGCCCGGGAGGCCGACCGGGCCCGGGCCGGGGGCGGGGCGCTCGGGCCGCTGCACGGCGTCCCGGTGACGATCAAGGAGAACATCGACGTCGCCGGCACGCCCACCACCAGCGGCGTGGTCGCGCTCGCCGAGGCGGTCGCCCCGGCGGACGCCCCGCTGGTAGAGCGGCTGCGCGGGGCCGGCGCGATCGTCGTCGGGCGCACCAACCTGCCGGACATGGCCCTGCGGATCTCCACCGACAGCAGCCTGCGCGGGCTGACCCGCAACCCCTGGCACCGCGACCGCACGGCGGGCGGGTCCTCGGGCGGCGAGGCCTCGGCCATCGCCGCGGGCATGTCCCCGCTGGGTGCCGGCAACGACATCGGCGGGTCGCTGCGCAACCCGGCGCACTGCTGCGGGATCAGCTCGATCAAGCCGACCGCCGGGCGGGTGCCGCACGCCACCGTCGTCCCGCCGCAGGACGGCCCGCTGTCGTTCCAGCTGATGATGGTGGAGGGCCCGATGGCCCGCCGGGTCGACGACGTCCGGCTCGCCCTGGAGGTGATGAGCGGGCCCGACCCGCGCGACCCGGAGTCCCGGTCGGCGCCGCTGACCCACCCCGACTCCGGCGGCCCGGTGCGGGTGGCGATGCTGCCCGAGCCGCCCGGCGGCCGCACCGATCCCGGCGTGGCGCGGGCGGTCCGGGAGGCCGGGGCGCACCTGGCCGCGGCCGGTTACCAGGTGGAGGAGGTCGCCCCGCCGGACTACGCCGGTGCGATCGGGCTGTGGCACGACTTCCTGTTCACCGAGATACGCACCCTGCGCCCGGGTCTGGACGGGGTGATGGGCGAGGAGGGGCGCCGGTTCCTGGCCGCCGTGCTCGACTCCCAGCCCCGCCTGGACGTCGACGCCTACGTCGAGCTGTTCGTCCGGCGCCGGGCGCTGGCCCGGGCCTGGGCGGAGTTCTTCACCACCCACCCGGTGCTGCTGTCGCCGATCTGGACGCAGCCGGCGTTCGAGCACGGCTGGGACGCCGCGACCGGCGCGCAGTCGCTGGCGGCCATGGAGCTGCTGCGCCCGGTCATGCCCGCCAACCTGCTCGGGCTGCCCTCGGCGGCGACCCCGGGCGCTCTGGTCGACGGCATGCCGGTCGGGGTGCAGTGCACGGCCGCGCCGTTCCGGGAGGACCGGGCGCTGGACGCGGCGGCGGCCATCCAGGCCGCGGTCGGCCTGCTGACCCCGGTCGACCCGTTCGTCAACGGTGGCTGAGCAGCCCCGGTTGTGATCCGCGCCCGAACCGCGGTGGCCCGGAACCGGGAACGGGTACCCGCCGTTTTCCGGCACAACGGACACCACGACGGCGAGGAGCAGATCGACCCCGATGGACCGATCCTGTAGTACCGGCGCGCGCGCCCCCGCCCGAGCGGAACCCCCGAGTACCGGAACGGGGGCGGCGCGCCGGTGCTGATCACGATCCTGGAGATCCTGCTCGGGGTGCTGGTCGTGCTGGCCATCACCGCGCTGACCGGGTACTTCGTCGCCCAGGAGTTCGGCTACATGGCCGTGGACCGGTCCCGGCTCAAGGCCATGGCCGGCGCCGGCGACGACGGCGCCCGGCGCGCGCTGGCCATCACCGGGCGCACCTCGTTCATGCTCTCCGGGGCCCAGCTGGGGATCACGGTGACCGGTCTGGTGGTCGGCTACGTCGCCGAACCGATGATCGGCGAGGGCATCGGCGAGCTGCTCGGGGTGGCCGGCGTGCCCACCGGGGTCGGGGTGGTGGTCGGCACGGTGCTGGCCCTGCTGCTGGCCACCGTGGTGCAGATGGTGTTCGGCGAGCTGTTCCCGAAGAACCTGGCCATCGCCCGGCCCGAGCCGGTGGCCCGGCGGCTGGCCCTGTCCACCGCGCTCTACCTGAAGGTGTTCGGCTGGCTGATCCGGGTGTTCGACGCCGCCTCCAACGCGCTGCTGCGGGCGCTGCGGATCGAGCCGGTGCACGACGTCGAGCACGCGGCCACCCCGCGCGACCTGGAGGCGATCATCGTCGAGTCCCGGGAGAGCGGTGACCTGCCCGCCGAGCTGTCCACGCTGCTGGACCGGGTGCTGGACTTCGCCGACCGCACCGCCCGGGAGGCGATGATCCCGCGGCTGCGGGTCGCCACCGTGCCCGCCGACGAGCCGCTCGACCTGCTGGTGCGCCGGATGGCCCACGGCCACTCCCGCTACCCGGTGGTCCGCGGGTCGGTGGACGACGTGGTCGGGGTGATCTGGCTGCGGGACGTGCTGGCCCTGCCGACCGCGGACCTGCCCGGGCTGCGGGCCCGCGACGTGGCCCGCGAGCCGTTGTTCGTGCCGGGCACCCTGGAGCTGTCCGACGTGCTCGAGCAGATGCGTGCGGCCGACGACGAGTTCGCCTGCGTGGTCGACGAGTACGGCGGCCTGGCCGGGATCATCACCGTGGAGGACATCGCCGAGGAGCTGGTCGGGGAGATCACCGACGAGCACGACCCGGCCGGCGTCGAGGTCGAGCCGCAGACCCGCCCGGACGGCTGGACGGTCGACGGTTCGATGCACATCGACGAGGTGCAGCGCCTGATCGACAGCGACCTCCCGCACGGGGACTACAACACCATCGGCGGGCTGGTGGTCACCGAGCTCGGCCGGCTGCCCGACCCGGGCGACGAGGTCGTGCTCGCCCTGCCGGTGCCCTCGGACGCCGACGAGGGCGAGTCCGGCCGGACGCTGTCGGCGACCGTCCGCGCGGTCGACCGGCGGGTGCCGGCGCGGGTCGAGCTGCGCTGGCTCGACGACGCGGGCCCGCCCGGTGAGCCGGCCACGGCCCGGGCGTCCGGCGGGGCGACCCGGGGGAGCGGATCATGACCGGGATGAGCCCGCTGGTCGCGCTGCTCATCGGCGTCGGGCTGATCGCGCTCAGCGCGTTCTTCGTCGCCGTGGAGTTCGCGCTGGTCGCCGCCCGCCGCTACCGGCTGGAGGAGGCCGCGGAGTCCAGCGCGTCGGCCCGCGCCGCGCTGCGCAGCGCGCGGGACCTGTCGCTGCTGCTGGCCGGGTCGCAGCTGGGCATCACGCTGTGCACCCTGGGGCTGGGCGCGGTGGCCAAGCCCGCCGTGCACGACGTGCTGGTGCCGGTGTTCGCGTCGTGGGGCCTGCCCGCCGCGACCAGCGACGTGATCGCGTTCGTGCTGGCCCTGGTGGTGGTGACGTTCCTGCACCTGGTGGTGGGCGAGATGGCCCCCAAGTCGTGGGCGATCGCCCACCCGGAGCGCTCGGCGATCCTGCTGGCGCTGCCGATGCGCGCGTTCATGGCGGTGACCCGCCCGCTGCTGGTCGGGCTGAACGGCATCGCGAACCGGTGCCTGCACCGGGTCGGGGTGCAGCCGGTCGACGAGGTCGCCGCCGGCCGCAACCCGGCGACCCTGCGCGAGCTGGTCGACCACTCGGCCGCGGCGGGCGCGCTGGACCACGAGCGCCGCGATCAGCTGATGGCCGCCATGGAGCTGGACACCGCCGCGCTGCGCACCCTGGTCCGGCCGCACGCCGAGGTGAGCGGCGTGCGCGTCGACGACACCGTGCAGCGGGTCCGGGAGGTGGCCCGGCAGAGCGGGCACCTGCGGCTGGTCGTCTGGGACGGCGAGGACGCGGTGGGCGTGGTGCACGTGCGCGACACCCTCGACGTCGAGGACCCGGCCACCGCGCTCACCGCGCTCATGCGTCCGGTGCTGACCCTGTCCGCGGCCGAGCCGGTGCACGCCGCGCTGACCACGATGCGGCGCCGGCGCAACCAGTTCGCGCTGGTCCGCGACGACGCCGGGTTGGTGGGCCTGGTCACCATGCAGGACCTGCTGGACCGGCTGCTGCCGGCGAACCTGCGGATCCCCCGGGAGGCGCGCGGGCGGTGACGGGGGGCGACCCGCCGGCTCCCGGGCAGCCGCGCGGATGTGAGGGGTGACCCCGATGGACAGCCCGGCGTCGGGCGACCACCCTGGTGCCGTGCCGATCACCGCGTCGACCTCGGCGTCGAGCTCCGGGCAGTCCGCCCGCCGGTCGGCCCGGCGCGCGGACGTGTGGGCCGAGCTGACCGGCCGCACCCCGGTCGCCGACGTGTTCCGGCGGGTGTTCCTGGTCAACGGGGCGGTGTTCGTGCTCGCCGCCGCGGTGCTGGCGCTGTCGCCGGCGACGGTGTCCGCGCCGGTCTCGCTCACCGAGGTGGTGGTGCTGGGCGGGGGCCTGGTCGTGCTGCTGGCGGTCAACGCGCTGCTGCTGCGGGAGAGCCTGCGCCCGCTGGACGGGCTCACCGCGCTGATGGCGCGGGTGGACCTGCTGCGCCCCGGCGAGCGGCTCACCGTCAACGGCAACGGCGACCTGCGCGACGTGGTGGGCACGTTCAACGAGATGCTCGACCGGCTGGAGGCCGAGCGCGGCGCGAGCACCGCGCGGGCGCTGGCCGCCCAGGAGGGCGAGCGGCAGCGGATCGCCCGCGAGCTGCACGACGAGATCGGCCAGAGCCTGACCGCGGTGCTGCTCGGGCTCAAGCGCACCATCGACCGCGCCCCGGCGGAGCTGCGCGCGGAGCTGCGGATGGTCCAGGAGATGCTGCGCGACGGGCTGGACGAGGTCCGCCAGGTCGCCCGGCGGCTGCGCCCCGGCGTGCTGGACGACCTCGGCCTGCACAGCGCCATGGAGGCGCTGGCCGGGGAGTTCCGCGGGGCCAGCGACGTCGAGGTGGTCGACCGGCTGGACGACCCGCTGCCCGGACTGGGGCAGGACACGGAGCTGGTGCTGTACCGGATCGCGCAGGAGAGCCTGACCAACGTCGTCCGGCACGCCGGGGCGACCCGCGCCGAGCTGTCGCTGACCGCGGCCGGGGGCGGGGTCGTCCTGCGGCTGCGCGACGACGGCTGCGGGATCGGCGACCGGCCCGAGGGGTCGGGGATCCGCGGCATGCGCGAGCGGGCGCTGCTGATCGGCGCCGAGCTGACCGTCGGCCCGGCCCCGGGCACCGGCACCGAGGTCCGCCTGGTGGTCCCGCCCCGGGTCCGGGACGGGGGTGCCGGCGGTGACCGGTGAGGTGCGGATCCTGCTGGCCGACGACCACGCGCTGGTCCGCCGGGGGCTGCGGCTGATCCTCGACGGCGAGCCGGACCTGGCGGTGGTGGCCGAGGTCGGGGACGGCGCGGCCGCGGCCGCGGCGTGCCGCCGCGGCGGCGTCGACCTGGCCGTGCTCGACATCGCGATGCCCCGGATGACCGGTCTGCAGGCCGCCCGGGAGATCGCCCGCGACGCCCCCGGCGTGCGCATGCTGATGCTGTCGATGTACGACAACGAGCAGTACTTCGTGGAGGCGCTCAAGGTCGGCGCGTCGGGCTACGTGCTCAAGTCGGTCGCCGACCGGGACCTGGTGGAGGCCTGCCGGGCCGCGATGCGCGGCGACTCGTTCCGCTACCCGGGCAGCGACGCCGCGGTGGTCCGCGACTACCTGGCCCGGCAGCGGCAGGGCGAGCGCATCCCGGACAGCATCCTCACCCCGCGCGAGGAGGAGGTGGTCAAGCTGATCGCCGAGGGCAACTCCACCCGGGAGATCGCCGACGTCCTGGTGATCAGCGTGAAGACCGTCGACCGGCACCGGGCCAACGCCCTGCACAAGCTGGGCATGCGCGACCGGCTCGACCTGACCCGGTTCGCCATCAGGTCCGGCCTGGTCGAACCCTGACCCGTCGGGCGGATATGGGGGCTGGCCCTGATGGTGGCCCGGGCCGCCGGCCACGATGCTGACCGCGGCGGCGGCCGTTCGCCGGCCACCGACCGGGTCGAGCCCCCCTCCCGCCCGGTCGGTGGCTGCCCCGGGGAGACCCGGTGCGGCCGACCGCCGCCACCGCCCCGGGTGCCGGCCGACAACGGGGATCGCCCCGCAGGAGGTCCGTTGTCGCACGTCCCGAACACCGCCGGGGTCCTCCCGGCGGTGCGCCGGGGGACCTTCCGACCGGAGTTGCAGGGCCTGCGCGCCGTCGCGGTGGCCCTGGTCGTCGTCTACCACGTCTGGTTCAACCGGGTCTCCGGCGGCGTCGACGTGTTCTTCCTGCTCAGCGGTTTCCTGCTGACCGGGCAGCTGGTCCGGGCGGCCGCCCGCGGCCCGCTGGACCTGCCCGGGCGGTGGAGCCGCACGGTGCTGCGGCTGGTGCCCGCGACGGCGCTGGTGCTGGTGGTCACCGCGGTCGCCGCGGCGGTCGTGCTGCCCGAGGGCCGCTGGCCGCAGACGCTGCGCGAGCTGCTCGCGGCGGCGCTGTTCCTGGAGAACTGGCAGCTGGTCGCCGACTCGGTGGACTACGCGGCCGGCAACAACATGGCCAGCGTGGCCCAGCAGTTCTGGTCGCTGGCCATCCAGGCGCAGTTCTTCCTGGTCTGGCCGCTGGTGGTGGCGGTGGTGGCGCTCGGGGCGCGGCGCACCGGGAGCCTGCGCGAGCACCTGACGGTGGCCACCGCGGTGCTGTTCGGCGCCTCGTTCGTCTACTCGGTCACGCTGACCGCGACCGATCAGCCGCAGGCCTACTTCCACACCATGACCCGGCTCTGGGAGTTCGCCCTGGGCGGCCTGCTCGCCCTGCACCTGGACCGCATCCGGCTGGCCCCGCAGTGGCGCCTGCTGCTGGGCTGGGTCGGGGTGGTCGGGCTGGTGCTGTGCGGGCTGGTGCTCGGGGGCGCGCCGGTGTTCCCCGGGGTGGCGGCGCTGTGGCCGACCGGCTGCGCGGCGCTGGTGCTGATCGCCGGCAGCACGGCCGACCGCCGCGGCGTCGACCGGTGGCTGGCCGCCCGGCCCGCGCAGTACGTCGGTGACCTCAGCTTCGCCCTCTACCTGTGGCACTGGCCGGTGCTGGTGCTCTACCTGGTCGCCCGGGGCCGCGACGAGGTCGGCCTGGTCGGCGGCCTGGGCGTCGTCGGGCTGTCCGTGCTGCTCGCGGTGGCCACCCACCACCTGCTCGAACGCCCGCTGCTGCGCCGGCCGATCGGCACCCGGGCCGGGTTCCGGCTCGGCGCGCTCGGGGTGGTCGCGGTCACCCTGGTCGTGGCGGCCGGGCACGGCGAGGTGCTGCGCCGCGAGGCGACCGCCGGCACCCTCGGCGACCACCTGCATCCCGGAGCGCTCGCCCTGGTCAGCGGGCCGCCACCGCCGGCCGAGGTGGTGCCGCCGCCGGTCGCGGTGTACGAGGACTGGGTGCGCATCGAGCACTGGGACTGCACCCCGCTGAGCCGGTTCCCGATGGACCGCTGCGCGCTGCCGGTCGAGGGCGAGCCGACCAGGCGGATCGTGATCACCGGCGACTCGCACATCCAGCAGTTCACCGGGGCGCTGGTGCCGATCGCGCAGCGGCACGGCTGGCAGCTGGTGTCCATGGTGCGCGGCGCCTGCCCGTTCTCCACCGCCTCCGAGGCGGTCCCGGACGAGGTGGACTGCCTGGCCTGGAACGAGGCCGTCGCCGCCGAGATCGCCGACCTGCGCCCGGACGCGGTGGTCACGCTGGCCAGCCGGGAGGTGCGGGTCGGGCTGACCGAGCACACCCCGCCGGGGTTCGTCGACCGCTGGCGGTGGCTCGCCGAGCTGGGCATCCCGGTCCTCGCGGTGCGCGACAACCCCCGCTTCGACGCCTCGATGCCCGACTGCGTCGACCGCGCCCGGTCCGATCCCGACCGGGTCGACGGCGATCCCGGCCCCCCGTGCGGTGCTCCCCGCAGCGAGCTCTACGCCGAGCAGCCGCCTTGGACCCGGCTGCCCGACGTGCCGGCCGGGGTCGGCTTCCTGGACATCGCCGACGCCGTCTGCGACGCCGAGTTCTGCCCCGCCGAGATCGGCAACGTGCTGGTCTACCTGGACGACAACCACCTCAGCGCGTCCTACACCCGCTCGATGGCCCCGCTGGTGGAGGACCGGGTGGTGGCCGCGCTCGGCGGGTGTGCGGGCGGGCTCAGGCCGGCCAGGAGGTCGGCACCTCGGCCCAGACGACCTTGCCGGGCGGGTCGCCGGTCCAGCCCCAGCGGGTGGCCAGGGCGTCCACCAGCTGCAGGCCGCGGCCGCGGACCCGCAGCGGGTCGTGCGGCTGCAGCCGGGGTGGCCCGGCCGCGGAGTCGCGCACCTCCACCCGCACGAGCGGTCCGTCGAGGCCGACGGTGAGCCGCACCGGGGCCAGGCCGTGCTCGGCGGCGTTCGACAGCAGTTCGGTGACCACCAGCGCCGTCGGTTCGGCCGCGACGCCGCTCACCCCCCACCGGGCGAGCAGGTCGGCGACCTGCTGGCGGGCCAGCGGCACCGCCTCGACCGGGGGGCCCGACGCCCAGCGCGTCGTCCACTGCATCGCGCCCCGGCGGCGGGTGCGCCGGCGCAGCCGCGTCCCGATCCCGGCCACCAACGCCAACACCGCCAGCTCCAGGGCCAGGACCAGGGGGAACGCCAGCAGCGCCAGCGCAGCCAGCGTCACCACCGCGATCAGCACCAGCACGGAGATGACCGCCAGGATCCGGCCGACCGATCTCATGTCCACGCCGGGACGGCGGGTGCACTTCGGCACGGGCCCATGCTGGCGGACCTCCTTCGGGATCGGGCAGGTGCGGAGCGCGTCGGCTCCGCGACCTGGCTACCCCGATCCGCGACCCGCGACCCGCGTCCGATCAGTGCGGGTGCACAGCCGACGCGCCGACGCCGCGGGCCCGGCGGCCCGGGCGCTCGGATGCCGCGCCCCTCCCGCCGGACCCGTCCCGATCGGGTGCATCCACCGACGACCCCCGCCCGGTAGTGGGGAGGACCGGTCACCCGATCCGGTCCCGTCGATGAGAAGGACTACCACCATGTGGCTCCGCCGTGCTCTGCGCATCACCATGGTCACCGCCGCGATGGGCGCCGCGTCGCTCGCCGTCGCGGCCCCGGCTTCGGCCGCCCCCGCCGCTCCGGCCGTGCTGGCCCCGGCGACCGACCCGCACCCCGCCGACGCCGCCGCCGACCTGGAGGGCGGCCGCACCACGCTGGTGCTCGACGCCGGCACCGCGGGTGTGCTCACCGACAACGGGGTGTCGGTCAGCCCCACCGGTGACGCCCACCCGAGCGGCGGCGGGATCAGCTTCCCGATCACCGGCGGGGAGGTCGTGCCCAGCACGCTGGCCGGCACGATCGAGCACTCCGGCGGGCTGGAGTTCCGCGCCGGGGGCACCACCCTGGGCGTCCAGGACTTCGTCATCGACACCGTCGCGGGTGTGCTGACCGCCCGGGTCAGCGGGACCGACACCCGGGTGCCGCTGCTGAACCTGAGCCTGGCCGACGCCTCGATCAAGACCCAGGACAACGGCTTCACCGTCGACGGGGTCCGGGGCACGCTGACCGCGGAGGCTGCCGCCGCGCTGAACGCCACCTTCGGCGTCGACCTGTTCAGCGCCGGCCTGCCGGTGGGCACCGCCGACGTCGAGGCCTGCATCTGACCGACGGCGGCTGAGCCCGGCCCGGCACGACAACGGCACCGACGGCCCCGCCCGCCCCCGGGCGGGCGGGGCCGCAGGCGTCAGCGGGGTGCGTGGACCGGGGCGTCGAAGTCGATCCGGAACCGCTGCTCCGGGCCGAGCGTGCGCTCCGGGTTCATCGCCGTGCGCATCATCAGCGGCATCATCGCCCGCATGAACGCCTTGGCCACCGGTCCCGGCGCCTTGACCTGGTTGATCCGCGCGGCCCGGGCGGCGACCTTCTCCACCCGGGCCCGACGCAGCCGCTCGTAGGCGGCGAAGGCGGCCGGCACGTCGGGCAGGTCGCGCAGGCAGCGGGCCAGCTCGACGGCGCTCTCCACGGCCAGCGACGCGCCCTGCCCCGAACTGTTTGACGGCGCGTGCGCGGCGTCGCCGACCAGCACCATCCGCTCGCGGTACCAGTGCGGCACGCTGGGCATGATGTGCAGCGCCCCGACGGCCTGCAGCCGGTCGGCCGGGGTCCGGCGGGCCAGCTCGGCGCCGGGGTCGTCGTCGGCGTAGGTCGCGCGCAGCGTCTCCAGCCACTGCCCGGCCGGCTCCGCGCGGGCCTCGGTGAGCGACAGCGGCTGCCGGTGCGGCAGGTTCGCGCCCCACCCGGTGCCGCCGCCGGGCAGCGGCCAGTACAGGTAGTAGGCCCGGGCGCCGAAGGAGAACGTCATGGTGTCCGGGTGCCCGCCGGGCACGTCGTGGTCGGCGACGCCCTCGAACCCCAGCAGCCCGGTGTAGCCCGGGCCGGGCGCGTCCGGGTCGATCGCCCGGCGGACCGCCGAGTGCACGCCGTCCGCACCGACCAGCACGTCGGCGGTGGCCGAGCTGCCGTCGGCGAACCGGGCGGTGACCCCGGACCCGTCCTGCTCGACCCCGGTCAGCCGGCTGCCGTAGGTGATCGGGATGCCGCGGTCGCCGGCCAGCCCGTGCAGCGCCCGGTGCAGGTCGCCGCGGTGCACCAGGTGCAGCGGCGGCAGTCCGGCCAGCCCGGGCAGCGGCACCGGCCGGGCGCCGCCGAGCGCCATGGCCTGCCGGGTGATCGGTTGCCCGGTGTCCAGGACGGCGTGCTCGGCGCCGATCGTGCCGAGCGCGGCGAGCCCGTTGGGGGCGACCGCCAGCGAGCCGCCGATCCCCTCGGTCGGGCCCGGGTGGGCCTCGTGCACGGCGGCGTCGATGCCCGCCTTGCGCAGCGCCATCGCCGCCACCGGCCCGGCGATGCCGGCACCGATGACCAGTGCGGTCCGTACGTGTGACATGACTGCTCCCACAGGGGTGCGCGCCGGCGGCGGCCGTGGCCGCGCGCCGGCTGGGTGATCCGGATGTGCGTGCTGTCCGGACCGCCGCCGGGGATGCGCCCGGATACCCTGTGAGTGCCATCTCGTGGCCGGGTCGCCGTCCGCGGCGTCGGTCCGAGGGTGGGGGCCCCGGCGGTGGTGTTGCCGCACCGCCGCCGGGACCCGTCTCGGTGAGCTACTCCGTCGGTCGGCCCCCTTCCGCCGCGGCGGCACCGGGCAGGGCGCCGGTCGCGTGCCACTGCGCCCACTCGGCCAGGCCGGGGAACGTCCCCGAGGTCAGCTCGGCGAGCAGCCCGCGGACCCAGGTGGCCTCGGCCTCCCGCATCGCCAGCTCGTACTCGCCCTCCACCAGGAACACCCGGGCGATCCCGCGGGCGTGCCCGGCCAGTTCCGCGCGCTGCTCGGCCAGGTCGCGCTCCAGCCGGTCGAGCCGCCGGCGCAGCAGGTCGGTCGCCTCGTCCGGGGGCAGCGCGGTCAGCACGCTGAGCCCGGCGGTGAACCGCGGCTGCTCCGGCTCCGGGGTGGAGACCAGCTCGCGCACCCAGTCCACCAGCTCGGCCCGGCCGTCGTCGGTGATCCGGTAGACGGTCCGCTCCGGCCGGGCGCCGTGCCGGCTGCTCTGCGCCGCCTCGACCAGGCCGTGCCGGTCCAGGTTGCGGACCACGGTGTACAGCGAGCCCCACTTGATCGGCATGTCCTGGTCCTTGCCCCAGGCGCGCAGGGTCCGGCCCATCTCGTAGGGGTGCATCGGGCGCTGGACGAGCGCGGCCAGCACGGCCAGGGCCAACAGGTTGCCCACCCGCCGCCGCTGCGCCATGTCATCCCCGTTCACGAGTGCTCGCCGACGAGTATATGCGTACCGGGAGCGGCCCGACAGGCCCCGGGTCCCGCGGAGCCCCCGACCCGGGAGCCGGTCGTGCTGTGGCCCGGCCTCCGGCGGACCTAGGCTGCTGCCCGAGCGGGTCGCACCCCGGCGACCGGCCGGAGGGAGCCGCATGAAGAAGCACTCGTTGACCGCGCTGGCCCGCGAGCAGCTGGAACTGGCGCTGGCCGCGCCCAGCGGGCGCAGCGCGAGCACGGTCTACGGCGGGCACGAGCACTCGCTGCGCCAGACGCTGATCGCCATGAAGGAGGGCCACGGCCTCGGCGAGCACGAGAACCCGGGCCAGGCGACCGTGCACGTCCTGCAGGGGCGGGTCCGGCTGCGCGCCGGCGCGGACTCGTGGGACGGGACGTCCGGCGATCTGCTCGTCGTGCCCGACCGCCGGCACTCCCTGGACGCGGTCGAGGACTCCGTCGTCCTGCTGACGGTCGGTCTGGAGCCCTGACCCGGGACGCGTCGGGAATGGTCCGGCGCCGGGCCGGGGGGCATGCTCGGCGCACCGTCCCCTCCCCGAGGAGCCCGCGATGTCCGTCCTCACCGCCGTGCTCGACGCGGCCCGCTCCGGTGCGGTCCAGGTCGTCGACCTGACCACGCCGCTGCAGGCCTCCACCCCGATCCTGGAGCTGCCCCCGCCGTTCGCCAACACCCGCCGCTTCGAGCTCGAGGAGCTCTCCCGCTACGACGACCGCGGCCCGGCCTGGTACTGGAACGACATCCACACCGGCGAGCACACCGGCACCCACCTCGACGCCCCGGTGCACTGGATCACCGGCCAGGACGGCCCGGACGTCTCGCAGGCCCCGCTGTCCACCCTGGTCGGCGCGGCCGCGGTGATCGACATGACGGACCGGGTCGCGGCCGATCCCGACTTCCTGCTGGAGGTGGAGCACGTCCAGG
>DASQMQ010000471.1:0-17385 GCA_035645455.1 Pseudonocardia sp. | reverse complement strand
CCCGGCCGCCCGCGCTCCCCGTCGCTCCCCGGACCAGAGCCCGGCCCGCCGGGTCGTGCTCGGCGTGCTGGTCGGCGCGCTGACCATGCTCGGCGTGGCCAGCATCGACACCTTCGGCGGCGCCACGGTGCCGGTGCTCGGCTCGTTCGCCGCCATGCCGGTCCCGCCGGCCGGCCCGGAGTTCGTCGAGGTGCCGCCGCCGCCGTCGACCCCGGGGACCTGTCTGACGTGGACCCGGCCGGACGCCGCGGACACCGCGGCGGTCGACTGCGCCCGGCCGCACCTGTTCGAGCAGGCGGGCTCGATCACGCTGACCGACCAGGTGGCGCTGCCCGACGACCGGCAGCTGCGCCAGCTGGTCACCGAGCGCTGCACCCCGGTCGTGGTCACCTACCTGGGTGGGAAGTTCGACCCGGTCGGGCGCTACCGGGTCGGGGCGCTCAAGCCGTCGCCGGCCAAGTGGGAGCAGGGCGACCGGGAGCTGCGCTGCGGTCTGCAGAGCGCGTCCCGGTCCGGCGCGCTGTACCCGCTGACCGGACGGGCCGCGGAGAACGACCAGTCCAACGTCCAGGAGCCCGGCACCTGCCTGGGCATCGACGGCCGGACGATCGGCGACCCGGTGGACTGCGCCGGGCCGCACGCGGTGGAGACCGTCGGCATCGTGGACCTGTCCGGGCCGTTCCCGGACGGGTTCCCGCCGGTCGGCGACCAGGACGGGTTCCTGCAGCCGGAGTGCGGGCGGATCGCCGGGGAGTACATCGGCGACCCGGCCGCGATCGCCGCCAAGGGCCTCACCGTCTACTGGGACAACGTCACCGAGGCGTCCTGGGCCGCCGGCAGCCGCCGGGTCAACTGCAACCTGGCCGCCCTGCTGCCCGACCGCAGCGGCTTCGCCCCGGTCACCGGGGCGGCCCGGGGCAGCGTGGTGGTGGGCGGCGAGCCCGCGCCCCCCGCGGTGAACACCCCGGTCGCCGGCGTGCCGGCGCCCCCGGTCACCTCGTCCCCGCCGGCGCCGGTGGAGCAGCCGGCCACCCCGCCCGTCGGCGGGCAGGAGCCGCCGGTCGGGGGCAACGGCGGCGTGCTGCCGACCACCCCCGGCCCGAACCCCCCGGTCCAGGACGGCGTTCCCCCGGTGACCGGCCAGGTGCCGCCGCCGGTCGTCGACGTCAACCCCCCGACGCTGCCCCCCTCCCCGCTGAACGAGGTGCTGGTCCAGCCCGGCAACTGAACCGGGCCAGACTGGTGGCATGCAGATGAGCCGGCGCCGGTTCGAGGAGCTGGTGTCCGACGCCCTGGACACCGTGCCGACCGAACTGGCCGATGCGATGGACAACGTGGTCGTGCTGGTCGAGGACCGCGACCCCGAGGAACCCGACCTGCTCGGGCTCTACCACGGCATCGCGCTGACCGAGCGGACCTCGTCCTACGGCGGGGTGCTGCCGGACCGGATCAGCATCTACCGGGAGGCGATCCTGGACGTCTGCGCGGACGAGGACGAGGTCGTGCACGAGGTCGCGGTGACCGTGGTGCACGAGATCGCCCACCACTTCGGCATCGACGAGCAGACCCTGCACGACCTCGGCTGGGGCTGACCGGGACGGTCAGGCTCCGGGACCGCCACCGGCGGTGACGTCGCCGGGGCGCGGCGGGGCCGGATCCCAGTGCTCCAGCTGCCAGCCGCCGTCGACCGCCTGCAGCACGACGATGCCGGTGTTGGCCAGGTAGGCGGTCTCGGCCGTGTCGCCGAGCAGCGCGGCCGCCCCCAGCCGGACCGCGGCACCGTGGCTGACCAGGACGATCGTGCCGGTACCCGCAGCCGTCACGGATTCCACCGCCGGCACGAACCGCTCGCGCAGCTCCCGGGCCGACTCGCCGCCGGGCAGCCGGGCGTCCAGGTCGCCCTGGTGCCAGGCCGCGTAGACGGCCTCGAAGCGCTCCCGGGCCGCCACGTCGGCGCGGTTCTCCAGGTCGCCGATGAAGATCTCGTGCACCCCGTCGAGCACCTGGACGTCCAGGCGGTGCACCGCGGCGACCGGCGCGGCCGTCTGCTGGGCGCGGACGGCCGTGGAGGCGTACACCGCGGTGACCGGGTCGCCGGCCAGCCGCTCGGCCAGCGCGGTGGCCTGGCTGCGGCCCAGCTCGGTGAGCGGCGGACCGGGTGGGCGGGAGTCCAGCGCGCGGACGACGTTGGAGGCGGTCTGGCCGTGCCGGACCAGGGTGAGCCGCAGGCCCTGCGGGCTCACGAGGCACCCCCGGCGCGCAGACCGGCCAGCCACTGCTCGGCCGCGGCGAAACCGGCGGCGTCCCGGTCGCCGAGCGGCGGCCCGGCGGCCGGGTCGGACCCGTTCCCGGTGCCGTTCCCGGCGCGCGGGTAGGAGCCCAGGTAGCGGACCTGGTCGCAGCGGCGGTGCAGGGCGGCCAGCGCCTCCCCCATCGCCGGCTCGGCGACGTGGCCGGTGCAGTCCAGGTGGAACCAGTACTCGGCGTGCCGGTCCTTGAGCGGCCGGGACTCGATCCGGGTGAGGTCGATGCCGCGCACCGCCAGTTCGGTGAGCAGGCCGAGCAGGGCGCCCGGGCGGTTCTGCGTGGTCGCGGCGAGCGAGGTGCGGTCGCGGCCGGTCGGCTCCGGCGGCCGGGTCGGTCGGGTGACCAGCGCGAACCGGGTGATCGCGCCGCGGTTGTCGGCGATGTCGTCAGCCAGCGCGACCAGCCCGTGCTGCGCGGCAGCCAGCGGGGCGGACACCGCCGCGTCGAGCTGGCCGCGGGCCACCTGGGCCGCCGCCTCCGAGGTCGACGTGCAGGTGAGCACCTCCGCGGCGGGCAGGTGCTCGGCGATCCACCCCCGGGTCTGGGCGATGCCGTGCGGGTGCGAGGCGACCGTGCGGACCTGCCCGACCGTCGTTCCGGGCCGGGCCAGCAGCGCGAACCGCACCGCCAGCACCGCCTCCCGGACGATCACCAGCGGCGGCTCCTCGACCAGCCCGTCCAGCACCGCCGGCACCGCTCCCTCGACCGAGTTCTCGATCGGCACGCACCCGGCGTCCACGCTGCCGTCCCGGACGGCGGCCAGCACCGCGGGGCTGCCGGCGCAGGGCACGAGCTCGGCTCCGGCCGATTCCGGGAGCGACCGCAGCGCCTGCTCGGTGAACGTGGCGGGCGGCCCGAGGAACGCGATGCGGGACACGTCGCGACCCTATGCGCTGCCCCGACACCCCGCCCCGCCTCCCCCGCGCACCCGGCCGACCGCGCGAACGGCGCTCTCGCCCAGCCCGGCTGGGCCACCGCCCCTCTCGCCCGACGGTGGGCGGCGGGTCAGGTCAGGAGGCCCAGGCCGGCGAGGTCCTCGGCGGGCACGTCGGCGCCGCAGCGGGACAGCCGCCCGCGCACGCCGGTCACGTCCTCGTCGGTCAGCTCGGTGGTCTCCCGGGCCAGCGCCCGACCGTCGGTGCTCTCCAGGGCCGCGTGGACGTCGCCGCCGGACAGCGTCCGGGCCACCGCGACGAGCAGGTTGAGGATGCCGTGCCGGACCGCGCCGTCCTCGGTGCGGACCACCTGGCGCAGCCCGAGCGTGGTGAAGCCGCGCCCGGACTTCACCGCGATCCGGACGAAGCTCTCGACGTCGGCGGTGGCCGGGACGTCGGAGGCGCGCGGGCCGCCGCAGCGCAGCTTGGGGGCGCAGCCGTGGTCGGCGACCCGGCGGACGGCGTCCAGCCAGGCCGCGGTGTCGGCGGGCGCGTCGCCCTGCGGGCGGCGGGGCTCGACCACCGGCACCACGTCGTCCGGGACGAACTCGGACACCCGCTCCAGCCAGACCGCGTCCACGTCCGGCGGGGCGGCGGTCTCGATGGTGCGGGCGGTGAGCAGGCCGGTGCGGGAGAACACCGTGGACAGCGCCTTGGGCACCGCGCCCAGCCCGGTGTCCACCACCAGCGAGAGGTCGACCGGGCGGGCCGGGGCCGCCCGGGCCAGCTCGGCGACCAGCGCCGGCAGCTGCGACACCGGGCACACCAGCTGGCCGACCAGCTCGCCGTGCCGGCCGTCGCGGGCCTCCAGGTAGCGGCTCACCACCGCGTCGATGCCGGGGGCCACCGCCTTGGGCAGCAGCAGTCTCGTGTCGTCCACCAGCCGGGAGAACAGCGGAGGGATGGCCCAGGCGTCTGCTCCTGCTGCCGTCGTCACGGTCGATGACGCTAACCGGTTGCCCTGCGTGTCCTGACACGGCCTGCTGGACACCTCCGGCACCGGAAGCTAGCTTAGGCTCACCTAAGCAGAGGAGAGCGCGTTGGGATGCAGCCGGCCGCGACGTCCGCCCGCCCCCGCCGACGCCGAGCGGGCCCGCAGCATCGCCGCCCGCGGCGGCACCGCCGCCCTGGTCGGGACGGGTGCGCACCCCGTGGCCCCGCTCGTCCACCAGGTGCGCGCCGACGGGTCGGCCGTGCTGCTGTTCGCCGATGACGAGCCGCTGCTCGACCAGGTGCGGCGGGGTGCGGGGGCGTTCGGCGCGATGCTGGAGCTGGCCGACCCGGCCCCCGTGGACCTGCGCGAGCCGGTCCGTGGACTGCTCTGGGTGACCGGCCGGCTGTGGCTGCCGGACCCGGCGACCGCTCGGCGGTTCGCCGTGCAGGCGGCCGAGGCCGTCGCGGATCCGGACCTGCTGCGCCTCGGGCACGGCGCCACCCTGGTCAAGCTGGACCCGGACTTCGCCGTGCTGTCCGACCCGGAGAGCAGCACCGTGCTCGCGCCGGTGGAGCTGGCCGCGGCCCGGCCCGACCCGTTCTGCCGCTGCGAGGGTCCGGTGCTGGCGCACCTGGAGCGCTGCCACGGCGAGGCGTTCAGCGCGCTGGCCCGGTACCTGCCGGTCGCGCTGCGGGAGAACCGGGACGCCCGGGTCCGCCCGCTGGGCCTGGACCGGCTGGGGCTGCGGCTGCGGGTGGAGGGCCCGGCCCGCGACCACGACGTCCGGCTGGCCTGGACGTCCGCGCCGACGACCGTGCCCGAGCTGTGGGCCGAGCTGCGCGGGCTGATCGGCGGCTCGGTGCCCGGCGTGCCGCGGCCGGCCGGCTGAGCCTCAGCTGACCGGCGTGCGCCCGGCCCGGACCCGCGCGGTGACCCGGCGCTCGGCCACGAACGACACCAGCGGCACCGTGCCGGCCAGCAGGATCAGCAGCGCGTCCAGCGGCTTCCACCGGCCGCGCTCGGCCAGCAGCAGCGTGCACACGATGTAGGCCATGTACAGGAAGCCGTGCCCCACCCCGACGATCGCGACCAGCTGCGGCTGGCCGAAGAAGTACTTCAGCGGCATCGCCACGAACACCAGCACGACCAGCCCGATACCGGTCACCCAGGCCGCGATCCGGTAGTTGCGCAGTGCGGTCTCGACGGACACGGGGTGCCTTTCGGTCGTTCGTCAGGGGGTGCGGCGGTCAGCCGTCGGCGTCCCGGGCGGCCAGCCGGGCGAGCATCCGGTTGTACTGGGCCAGCTCCGGGTCCTCGTCGTCGGTGACCGGGTCGAGCCGCGCCGAGGCGGGGCGCGGCCCGAACGGCGACGGGTCGGACGGGGACGGCGCGGGGGCGTCGGGCACCGGGTCGGTCGCAGCGCGCCGGACGCCGGACGCCGGACCGGTGGGTCCGGGCGGACGATCGGCCGCCACCGGTCCGGGCCGGGTCGGCTGCACGGGGTCGGACGCGGACTCGGTCCCGGCCTCCCCGTCGGCCAGCTTGGCCGCCTCCATGCGCAGCAACCGCCACCACATCACCGCGAAGAACAGCGCGAAGAACGGCCACTGCAGGCCGTAGCCGATGTTGAGCGCCGAGCCCATCGCGGATCCGGCGCGCTCCCACTGCCAGGCCGCCAGCCACCCGCACGTGATCACGGCGCCGAGGGTGAGCACGTGCCAGACGATCCACCGCGGGGAGATGATCAGCTGCCGCACGTCCCCACGATACGCGCCCGGTAGCGTCGCCCCCCGTGTCCCGGCCCCGCCCCACGACCCTCCGGAGCTGGCTGACCCCGCCCGCCCCGGACCTCCCGGTGATCACCGACCCGCGCACCCGGCGACTGGTCGGCACCGAGGTCCTGATCGTGCTCACCGTCACCCTCGGGCTGTCCGCGCTGCGCAGCGCCCTGAGCCTGCTGGACGCGCTGCTCGCCCCGGTCCCGCTGAACCAGCAGCAGGTGGCGCTGAACGCGCCGGCCGCCCAGGCCGACCTGGTCGACCTCGCCGTGCAGCTGGTCCGCGTGCTGCAACTGGTCGGCTGGGGAGCGCTGGGGGCCTACCTGCTGGTCCGGGCGGGGATCGCGCTGCGCGAGGTCGGGCTGGACCGACGGCGGCCCGGCCGGGACGCGGCCGCTGCGGCCGGGCTGGCCGCGCTGATCGGGGTGCCGGGCCTGGGGCTGTACCTGACCGCGCAGGCGATCGGGGTGAGCGTGACGGTGCAGCCGTCGGTGCTCGACGACACCTGGTGGCGGCTGCCCGTGCTGGTCGCCTCGGCGTTCGCCAACAGCTGGGCCGAGGAACTGGTGATGGTCGGCTACCTGCTGACCCGGCTGCGCCAGCTGGGCTGGAGCGCGAACCGGGCGCTGCTCGCCCAGGCCCTGCTGCGCGGGGCGTACCACCTCTACCAGGGGTTGGGCGGGTTCGTCGGCAACATCGTGATGGGCCTGGTGTTCGGCCGGGTGTGGCAGCGCACCAACCGGCTGTGGGCGCTGGTCGGCGCGCACGCCCTGATCGACGTCGTGGCGTTCCTCGGCTACGCCCTGCTCGCCGGCCGGGTCTCCTGGCTCCCCTGACACCGCCCGGTGTCAGGGGAGCACTTCCCGGACGGAGTGTCGATCGAGGATCAGCACACTTCGCTGCGAGAACCTCGGTATGCCCGGCTCGGGTCCTCCGGGCGGCTACCGCTCGTCAGCGGCTGGCGCCGGGCTGTTCGAGGTCGCCCAGAGCGGAGTCGTCCCGGCCGGCGAGGGGCCCCTTCGACGGGTCGACCTCCTCGGGGTAGCCGGGCGGTGTCCGTGCCTCATCAGCGGGGCCGGCCTGGTCGGCAGGACCACCGACGCCGAGATCCCCACCCGGAACCCCAGCAGGAGAATCGGCGTCCGAACCGACCTGGGAACCCGGCTCGCTCGGCTGACTGGTCATTCGGCGCTCCTCGTGTGGTAGGCGTGCGCTGGGTACCCCCAACGACGGCGGCACTCGTCAGATCATCTCGCATCCTCGACGGTCGAGCGCCCTGGTCCGCGCCACAGACCACCACGCCTGCTCATCGACGAGGTGCCAGGCCGATGTACCGGATCGGTCCGGAAAGTGGCTTTCCGGCCATCTCGGGGCGGGTGGGGTCAGCGGAGGGTGACCTGCTTGCCGGCGAGGGCGTCGCGGGCGCGGCGCTCGGCGTCGGTCAGGGGGGTGTCCTCGACGAGGGCGGCGTCCAGCCGGGCGGCGAACGCGGCGACCGGCTCGACCCACTCCTTGGGGTGCATCTCGCGGTCCAGGTCCCACACCGGGACCAGCAGCCCGTGCGCCCGGAACGCGCCGGCGTAGCGGGTCTCGTCGGTGAGGTTGAGCTCGTCGCGGGCCTGCAGCCGGGCCAGCGCGGCGTGCAGCGCGTCCTCCGGCTCCGGGCGGACCCAGCGCAGGTGGGCCTTGGTGCCGGTGTCCACCCAGTACGCCGAGCGCACCCCGTCGGCGAGCACCGGCTCGGTCGGCAGGATCACCGAGTTGGCCCGCTCCAGGGCCGCGGTCGCCTCGGCCGACGGGTCGGAGCCGTCCGCGGCGGGCGGGATCCACCAGGCGAAGTCGGTGTGCACGGTGAGCTCGAGCGGGGCGTCGACGTCGAGGACGTCCTGCAGCCGCCGGACCTCGCCGCCGGCCAGCCCCGGCCCGACCACCGGCAGCGCCGAGCCCGGCTCCGCGGCCAGCGCCCAGGCCAGCGCCCTGGCCAGGTCGGCGGACAGGTCACCGGAGCGGGTCTGCACCTGCATCCCGAGCAGGATGTCGCCGTCGGGCCGCACGACCGCCGCGGACGCCCCGGGCAGCACGGTGGCCAGCCGGACCGGCACCTCGGCCGGGGTGGCCAGCGGCAGCGCCGCGGTCGCCGACGGCAGGAACTCCCGCATCGCGACCAGGTCGCACTCGGCGGCGAGCCCGGCGAACGGCCGGGTGACGATCACGTCGTCGCCGGCGCCGTGGCAGGCCTTGTAGCGTTTGCCCGATCCGCAGGGGCAGGGACGGCGGGGGTTCTCGCCGGCGTTCGTGGCCGCGCGGGCGCGTGTCTTCTTCGCCATGATGCGCAGACGCTATCGGGTCCGGTACCGCGGCGACCGCCGCCCGTCGTCCGACGCCGCCGCTGGAGGGGTTGTCCTGTCCCCGTTCGACCCGGCCGACCCGGACTTCCTGGCCGATCCCTACCCGGTCTTCGCCGCCCTGCGCGCGCTCGGCCCGGTGCACGAGCACCCGCTGCTGGGCAACCCGGTCGCGGTCTCCCACGCCGCCTGCTCGGAGCTGCTGCGCAGCCGCGACCTGGGCCGGATCTGGGCCGATGTCGAGCCCGCCGACGCCTACCGCGCGTTCAACCTGCTGCACCGCAACTCGCTGCTGGAGCGGGAGGGACCGCCGCACGACCGGCTGCGCCGGCTGGTCGCCGGGGCGTTCGCCCGCGGGCACGTGACCCGGCTGGGGCCGGGGGTCCGGGCGCTGGCCGACCGGATGGTCGACGACCTGGCCGACCGGATCGCCGCCACCGGCAGCGCCGACCTGATCGCCGACCTGGCCGCGGTGCTGCCGGTCGAGGTGATCGCCGAGTTGCTCGACGTGCCGGAGCCGGCCCGGTCCCGGCTGCGCGGCTGGTCCAACGCGATCGTGACGATGTACGAGCCGGCCACCGGCCCGACCGCGGACGCCCGGCGCGCCGGTGCCGAGCGGGCGTCGGCGGAGTTCGTGGCCGCGCTGCGCGAGCTGGTCGAGCACCGCCGCCGGCACCCGGGCACCGACCTGATCACCGACCTGATCGCGGCCGGCCCGGACGAGGACGAGGTGGTCGGCACCGCCGCGCTGCTGCTGATGGCCGGGCACGAGGCCACGGTGAACGTGCTGGGCAACGGCGTGCTGGCGCTGCTGCGGCAGCCGGCGCAGTGGCGGCGGCTGGTCGCCGACCCGGGGCTGACCGGCACCGCGGTGGAGGAGCTGATCCGCTACGACCCGCCGCTGCAGCTGTTCGAGCGGACCGCGGTGGTGGACACCGCCGTGGCCGGGCACCCGGTGCCGGCCGGCACGAAGGTCGCCGCGCTGCTCGGCGCGGCGGCCCGCGACCCGGCCGCCGTCGACCGCCCCGACGAGCTGGACGTCGGCCGCACCCGCAACCCGCACCTGGGGTTCGGGGCGGGCGTGCACTACTGCCTGGGCGCCCCGCTGGCCCGGCTGGAGGTCGCCGCGACCCTGGACGCGCTGCGCCGCCGGCTTCCCGACCTGGAGCTGGCCGCCGAGCCGCGACGCCGGCCGGACTTCGTCATGCGCGGCCTGCAGGAGCTGCGCGTCACGCGGTAGACACCCGCCGAGGACGACGTGGTGGGACCGACTTCGGCCGGGTCGATCCCGGGGCGCCGTGCGCGACGGACACCAGGATCTCGCGGCGGGTGCGGGGCGGGGCGAGCAGCCGGGTGAGCCGGGAGATCAGCACGGCGGTGAGCCCGGCGGTGCCGGCGGCCAGCAGGTCGAGCACCGCGTGCAGCAGGACGCCGTCGGCGCGGGCCTGCACGCCGGTGCGCAGCGACCACAGCAGCACCACCACGGCCAGCACGCCACCGGCGGCCCAGGCCACCCACCAGGCCAGCAGCAGCGCCGACGGCCGCGGCCGGCGGTCGGGCGGCAGCCGCAGCGCGGCGTGTTCGATCTCGGCCAGCACCGACCCGGGCACGGCCAGGTTC
The DNA here is from genome assembly GCA_035645455.1 of Pseudonocardia sp. Taxonomy (GTDB): domain Bacteria; phylum Actinomycetota; class Actinomycetes; order Mycobacteriales; family Pseudonocardiaceae; genus Pseudonocardia. Next base: position 7,466 of record DASQMQ010000471.1, on the reverse strand, counting down.
AGTCCCGGCACCAGCCAGCCGAGCACCACCGCCCGGGTCGACCGGGACGGCCGGACCCCGGCCAGCGCGGCCGCGCCGCGCGCGGCCCGCACGCTCCACAGCACCAGCAACCCGCCGGCGAGCACGGCGAGCACCGGGGCGACCGAGCCGGCGGAGGCGACGAGGGCGTCCGACGCCGCCACGGTGGCCGCGGCGAGCGCGCCGTCCCGGCTGGCGACCAGCAGCGCGTACCGCCAGACCTCGGCGGCCGCGGCGAGCAGCGCGACGGCGGCGGTCGACCACAGCAGCGGGACCACGATGACGGCCAGCGTCCGGGCGCCGAGCACCGGATCGGGCGGCGCGACGGGGGCCGGTCCGGGCGGCTCCCAGGCCCGGACGGGGAAGCCCCAGCGCGGCGGGAAGCGGTAGCGCGGCGGGCCGGCGTAGGGCGGGCGCTGCCGCGGCTGCGGTCCGGGTTCGGCCGGCGGCGGCTCGGCCACCCAGACCAGCGCGGCCAGGTAGCGACCGCAGTACCGGCAGAACGGGCCGCTGCCCGGCGGTGCCGGCCGCCCGCAGCGCGGGCAGGGCATGCCGTCGGTGTGTCCGGCCCGGAACGGCGGCACGGTCAGATGATCTCCGGCCGGCGGTCGCCGTCGGCCACCACCGGGCGGCCCCGGGCGGCCCAGTCCTGCATGCCGCCGTCCACGTTGACCGCCGGGCGGCCCTGGGCGACCAGGTAGGCCACCACCCGGGCCGACCGGGCACCCGACCGGCAGACCACGTACAGCGGGTCCGCGTCGGGGAGCTCGGCGATCCGCCCGGGCAGCTCGCTCATCGGCAGGTGCTGCGCGGTCGGGGCGTGCCCGGCCGCCCACTCGTCGCTCTCGCGGACGTCGAGCAGCGGCGCGTCCAGGGGCAGGTCCGACACCGCGATGACCGGGACTGCGTTCATGGCCGGGATCCTCCCACGCGTCCGGTGACCCCGCGGTGAGCGCGTCCGGACGCCAGGAAAGCCACCTCCCCGGCGCGGAACGCCCGGAAGGTGGCTTCCTGACGCCGGTGGAGGGGTACCGGCGCAGGTGGGACGGCGGGTGGGGCCGGGACCGGTCGGGCCCGACCCCGCCCAGCGGGGTGGTGAGCGTCAGCTCGGTGCGGGACTCGGTGCGGGACTCAGTGCGAGGTCGCCTTCTCCGAGCCGGCGCCGGTCAGCGACCGGACCTCCATCTCGGCGAACTTGGCCAGGTCGACCTCGCGCTTGGCCCCGACGTAGGTGCCGATGATGCCGAGCAGGAACGACAGCGGGATCGACACGATGCCCGGGTTGGACAGCGGGAAGATCGCGAAGTTGGCCTCGGTGAAGATGACGCTCTTCTCGCCGGACACCACCGGCGAGAAGATGATCAGCAGCACGCAGCTGGCCAGACCGCCGTAGATGCTCCAGGTCGCCCCGGTGGTGTTGAACTTCTTCCAGAACAGCGAGTAGAGGATCGTCGGCAGGTTCGCCGACGCGGCCACCGCGAAGGCCAGCGCGACCAGGAACGCGATGTTGATCCCGTTCACCAGGATGCCGCCGACGATCGCGAACGCCCCGACCACCAGCGCGGTCCGCCGGGCGACCTTGACCTCCTCGTCCGGGGACGCCTCGCCGCGCTTGATCACGTTCGCGTAGACGTCGTGGGCGAAGGACGCCGACGCGGTGATGGTCAGCCCGGCCACCACCGCGAGGATGGTGGCGAAGGCGACCGCCGAGATCACCCCGAGCAGGATCTCGCCGCCGAGCTCGAAGGCCAGCAGCGGGGCCGCCGAGTTGACCCCGCCGGGGGCCGCGCTGATCCGCTCCGCGCCGACCAGCGCCGCGGCGCCGTACCCGAGCACCAGGGTGAACAGGTAGAACAGGCCGATCAGCCAGATCGCCCAGACCACCGAGCGGCGGGCCTCCTTGGCCGTGGGCACGGTGTAGAAGCGCATCAGGATGTGCGGCAGGCCGGCGGTGCCCAGGACCAGGGCGAGGCCCAGCGAGATGAAGTCGATCTTCGCTGTGGCGGTGGCGCCGTACTGCAGGCCCGGGTTGAGGATGGCGTCGCCCTTGGGGCTGGCCGCCACGGCCTCGCCGAGCAGCCCGGACAGGTTGAACCCGGACAGCGCGAGCACCCAGACCGTCATGACGGCGGCGCCGGCGATCAGCAGCACGGCCTTGATCATCTGGACGTAGGTGGTGCCCTTCATGCCACCGACCAGCACGTAGATGATCATCAGGATGCCCACCACGGCGATCACGACGCTCTGCCCGAGCCGGTTGCTGTTCGGGATCTGCAGCAGCAGCGCGATCAGGCCGCCGGCCCCGGCCATCTGGGCGAGCAGGTAGAAGAACGACACGACCAGCGTGGAGGTGGCCGCGGCGGCGCGCACCGGACGCTGGCGCATCCGGAAGGCCAGCACGTCGCCCATGGTGAACTTGCCGGTGTTGCGCAACAGCTCGGCGACCAGCAGCAGGGCCACCAGCCAGGCGACCAGGAAGCCGATCGAGTAGAGGAAGCCGTCGTAGCCGTTGACCGCGATGGCCCCGGCGATGCCCAGGAACGAGGCCGCCGAGAGGTAGTCACCGGAGATGGCCACGCCGTTCTGCGGGCCGGTGAAGGAGCGGCCGGCGGCGTAGTAGTCCGAGGCGGTCTTGTTGGTGCGGCTGGCGCGGTAGACGAACACCAGCGTGACGATCACGAACGCCAGGAAGATCCCGATGTTCAGGGCGACGTTGCCGACGTTCTCCGCGGCCGGCGGGGCCTGGGCGATCACGCAGCACCCTCGATCTTGTGACGGATGCGCTCGGCGGCCGGGTCCAGGTGCTTGTTCGCGTACCGCACGTAGATCGTGGTGATCGCGAACGTGCTGACGAACTGCAGCAGCCCGATGATCAGGCCGACGTTGATGTTGCCCAGAACCTTGATCGACATGAAACCGGGCGCGTAGGACGCCAGCAGCACGTAGGCCAGGTACCAGATCAGGAACGCCGCGCTCATCGGGAAGACGAAGCGCCTCAGCCGCGACCGGAGGTCGGCGAACTCGTCACTGGCCTGTACTTGTTCGTAGATCGTTCCGCTGGTTCGCTCGTTGGTGGTGCTCACGGCGTCCTCCCCGCTCTGGGTCCCGCCACCGGCGCCGTCGCCGTCGTGGCAGGTCACTATGCCGCGAACCTTAGTTGAGCCACACGCGCGTGCCGGAATACTCCACCCGAGTGAACGCGGGCGGCGCGCAACCTCCTCGTCAAGCTTCTGACCAGTGGTGTCGGCCTCACGACGAGTGGCGGACGAGCGGCCGACGAACGGCGCCCCGACTGCTGACCGTGATCTTCCCGAGACGTCGTTCACCCGGCCGGGTCCGGGGAACGCCCCGATTCAGCGGTCGCCGGCGCGGAACCGGTCGTTGAGCCGGTCGCGGCCGAGCCCCAGCCGCTCCGGGGCGTGCATCCGCAGCAGCACGGCCTCGGTATCGGGCGGGCGGCGCTTCGCGGTCAGCTTGCTGACCACGACCATGACCAGGAACGCCGCCGGCACGGTGATCAGCGCCGGGCGGTACAGCAACACCGTCACCGCCCCCTCGGGGACCAGACCGGTCAGCGCCAGCGTGACGGCCCCGGCCGACAGCGTGCCGCCGACCAGCACGCCGGCGATCGCCCCGTGGTCGGTCAGGCCGCGCCACCAGATGCCCAGCACCAGCAGCGGGCAGAAGGTGGACGCGGCCAGCGCGAACACCAGCGCCACCGCCTCGGAGAAGTCCAGCCGCGACACCCCCAGCGACAGCCCCAGCGGGACGATGCCGGCCAGCACCGCGGCCAGCCGGAAGTCCCGGATCTTGCCGCTGCGCATCACGTCGGTGGACAGCACCCCGGCCACGCTGACGATCAGCCCGGACGAGGTGGACAGGAACGCCGCCCAGGCCCCGGCCGCGACGACCGCGCCGAGCAGCCCACCGGCCCAGCCGCTGCCCAGCACGGCCGCGGGCAACAGCAGCACCGCGGCATCGGTGTCGCCGCTGACCAGCAGCTGCGGGCTGTAGAGGCGGGACAGCGCGCCGAGCGCGGTGACCACCACGTAGAACATCCCGAGCATGCCCAGCACGACCACCGCGGTGCGGCGGGCCGCCCGGCCGTCCGGGTTGGTGTAGAAGCGCACCAGCACGTGCGGCAGGCCCATGGTGCCCAGGAACAGCGCGATGATCAGCGAGTAGGTGCCGAGCACGCCGCCCTCCTGCACCCCCGCGTACGGCATGAGCCAGTCCGAGTCGTCCACCGGGGCGCCGGCGACCACCGGGACCGCGGCACCCCCCGGGAACTCCAGCTCGGCACCCGCGCGCACGGTGTGCTCGCCGGGCTCCCAGCGGACCGTGTCGCCGTCCAGGACCCGGCCGTCGATCTCGCCGACGGCCTCGAACACCACCGGGCTCGCCACCTGCAGCACGACGTCGGTGCGGATCTGGACCGTCGTCCGCTCCGGGAACTGCGGCGGCGCCTGCCGGTCGAAGGTGCGCTCGTCGCTGAAGAAGAAGATCAACCCGATCACCGCCGGCAGGGCCAGCGCGGCGAACTTGAGCCAGTACTGGAAGGCCTGCACGAAGGTGATCGAGCGCATCCCGCCGAGCACCACGGTGCTCACCACGATCACCGCCGAGGCGAGCGCGCCGATCCAGGGGTCCAGCCCGGTGACCGTGGCCAGGGTCAGCCCGGCGCCCTGCAACTGCGGCAGCAGGTACAGCGTGCCGATCAGCACCACGAACACCGTGCAGAGGGTGCGCAGGGTGCGCGACTGCAGCCGGGCCTCGGCGAAGTCCGGCACGGTGTAGGCGCCGGAGCGGCGCAACGGGGCCGCGACGAACAGCACCAGCGCCAGGTAGCCCGCGGTGAACCCGACCGGGTACCAGAGCGCGTCCACCCCGTCGCGCAGGATCAGCCCGGCGATGCCCAGGAACGACGCCGCCGCCAGGTACTCCCCGGAGATCGCGCCCGCGTTGGCCACCGGACCGACGGTCCGCGAGGCGACCAGGAAGTCCGAGGTGCTGCGGGCCACCCGGACGCCGATCGAGCCGATGACCGCGGACAGCAGCGCCACCCCGATCATGAACGACAGCGCCAGGACCGCGTCCCGGTCCATCGCCCAGCCCGTCGACAACGTCGCGCCCACCGTCACCCCGTGGCCCGCCGGTCCAGCCGGTCCGAACCCAGGCCCAGCCGCTCCGGCGCGTGCAGCCGCAGCAGCGTGACGTCGACATCGGCCGGGACCTTCGCCCGGGTCATCCTGCTCACCAGCACCATCGTCGCGAACGAGGCCGGCACGGCGAGCAGCGCGGGCCGGTACAGCAGGGTCCCGATCACCGTGTCGGGCAGCACCGCGAACAGCGACACGACCACCGAGACCCCGGAGATCAGCCCGCCGACGACCATCCCGACGATGGCGCCGGGCGCGGTCAGCCCGCGCCACCAGATGCCCAGCACCAGCAGCGGGCAGAAGGTGGCCGCGGCCATGGCGAACACCAGTGGCACGGTCACCGCGAAGTCCAGCCGGGTCACCGTCAGCGCCAGCGCCAGCGGCACCACCAGCGACAGCAGTGCGGCCAGCCGGAACCGCTGCAGCCGCCCGCGCATCACGTCGGTGAACAGCACCCCCGCCAGGCTGACCACCAGGCCCGAGGAAGTGGCCAGGAACGCCGCCGCCGCGCCGGCCGCGACCAGCGCGCTCAGCGCGTAGCCGACCCAGTTCTCCCCGAGCACCGCTGTCGGCAACAGCAGCACGGCCGCGTCCGCCTGGCTCACCATCAGTTGCGGAGTGTAGAGCCGGCTGAACACCCCGAGCAGGGTCACCATCAGGTAGAAGCCGCCGATCATCGCCAGGACCACCACCGAGGTCCGGCGGGCGGCGCGCCCGTCGGGGTTGGTGTAGAAGCGGACCAGCACGTGCGGCAGACCCATGGTGCCCAGGAACCCGGCGACCAGCACCGAGTAGATGCTCAGCAACCGGTGGCCGGGGTCCCGCGGCATCGGCGCCAGCCACTGCGCGTCGGTGGTCGGGCGGCCGGCCGTGGTCGGCACCGGGCTGTTCGCGGTGAACCGCAGGACGGTGCCCTCGGTGACCTCGTAGATCCCCGGTCCCCAGGTCATCGGGCCGGCGACCGGCTGCCCGTCGACCTCGCCGGTGGCGGTCAGGGTGACCGGCTCGCCGGTCTCCAGGATCACGTCGGTGCGGATGTCGATCGAGGTGTCGGCCGGGAACCGGGGCGCCGACGGGCGGTCCAGGGTGCGGCTGTCGGTGACGAACAGCGACAGGATGACCAGCGCCGGGACGGCCAGCGCGACGAACTTGAGCCAGAACTGGAAGGCCTGCACGAAGGTGATCGAGCGCATCCCGCCGCCCAGCACGGTGATCAGGACGACCACCGCCGCGCCGACGACCCCCGTCCACGACGGCAGCTGGGTGAGGGTGGCGAGCACCAACCCGGCCCCCTGCAGCTGGGGCAGCAGGTAGAGCGAGCAGATCACGATCACGATCGCCGTGCACAACCGGCGCAGGGCCGGCGACGGCAGCCGCGACTCGGCGAAGTCCGGGACGGTGTAGGCGCCGGAGCGGCGCAGCGGCGCCGCGATGAACAGCACCAGCGCCAGGTAGCCGCCGACGAACGCGACCGCCGCCCACAGCGCGTCCACGCCGTCGCGCAGGATGAACGCCGCGATCCCCAGGAACGACGCCGCCGACAGGTACTCCCCGGAGATCGCGCTGGCGTTGGCCACCGGACCGACGGTCCGCGAGGCGACCAGGAAGTCCGAGGTGCTGCGGGCCACCCGGACGCCGAGGCTGCCGATGATCACCGAGACCACGCCGACCAGGACCATCGCGGCCAGTGCGGCCACACCCGGGTCGCTCACGGCGCCGGAACGGACGGCGGACCGGGCCGGCGGTCAGTCCTGCACATGGTCGGCGAAGTTCTGCTCCACCCGTTCGGCGGTGCGGGTGTGCCACAGCCCCAGGCCGAGCAGGAACGGGTACACCAGGATGCCCAGCAGCAGCCACGGGACGGGCAGCCCGAGCACCTCGGTGCGGCCGATCACCGGGAACATCCAGAACAGCACCGGCAGCACGCCCAGGGTGACCACGGCCCCGACCGCGAACCGCAGCGCGACCGTCAGCTGCGAGCCGATCAGGTTGCTGCGCAGCAGCTCGCCGACCCCGTTGCCCTCCTGGATGTCGACCACCGTGCGGACCGGGCGGGCCATCGCCTTGCGCTCGGCCAGCACCACCCGCACCCGCTTGCTGGCCACCGGCTCCGGCGCGGCGGGCTCGGGGGCGCCGTCCGCGGGCGGGGTGACGGTGACCCGGTCGATCACCTTGCGCGCGGCGGCCGCCGGCAGCGGGTCACCGGAGCGGAACGGCGACGGTGCCGCCGACCCGCCGCCCGGGACGACCGCGCCCCCGCCGGCCGGCGTGGTGCGCCGGTGCCCCTCC
>DASQMQ010000470.1:0-8885 GCA_035645455.1 Pseudonocardia sp. | reverse complement strand
CTGGGGACCGGGCGGACGTCGACGACGTAGCGCGGCCGCTCGCGGTGCGCGTGGGCCGCGTAGCGCTCCTTGTGCAGCAGCCGCTTGCGGTCGAGGCGGAACACCTCGTCCCCGGTGGTGAAGTTCAGGGTGTAGGCGGTGGAGCTGTCCTCGCGCCGGCCGCGGACCCGCCTGGTGGTGACCGAGCAGCGGTGGCCCAGCCCGACGACGAGTTCGCGCACGCCCTCGAACAGCTCCCGGCTCGTCCCGGTGAACCGGAGGTCGCCGGTGGTGGTGACCGTGCCGTCGGTGTCCATCAGGCCGGCGAGCAGGGCACGTCGCTGCCGCTCGGAGGCGCGGAGGTAGGCCGCGGGGATGTGCTGGTGGCCGAGCATCCCCGGGGCCCGCGGCCCGCGGGCGACGCGGTGGCCCTCGGCCTCGACGTACTCGGCGTACTCGGCGATCTCCGGGTCGTCCGAGGTGGAGGCAGCGGAGGCGGTCGTGCCGGCACCCAGCCAGACCCCCAGCGTGTAGGGGCCGACCGGCAGATCCGCTTCCGGCAGGGCGAGCGGGGCGCAGGTGTCGATCGAGTGGTTGAGGCGGTTGTCGGCGGTGGGGCAGCGCAGCGTGACTGCGAGCTCGGCGGTGGTCCGGACGGCGGGCAGGACGCTCGGGGAACCACCGCGCGCCCGCGCCTCCCGGCGGGCGCGCCGCGCTGCGCGGTCGGCGGTGACCCACTGGTGGGCGGCGTCGGCCACGATCACCGTGCCGTCGGACAGCTCGACCTCGAAGCACGGCCGGTCCCGCAGCACCTCGGTGGCCGCGACGACCCGGGTGGGGCGCCCGTCGGCGTCGATCAGGAGATCGCCGACGGCGACCTCGCCCATCGTGGTCCACCCGACCGGGGTGGGGAGCGGGGTGTCCAGCGCCAGCGCCTTCCCCAACCCGGGCCGCGCCGCCACGACGATCATCTGGCCGGGGTGCAGGCCGTTGGTCGCGGCGTCCAGGTCGGCGAAGCCGGTGGGCACCCCGAGCGCGACGCCGCCGCGGGAGGCGATGGCGTCGATCTCGTCCATGGTCGGCTGGAGCAGCTCCTCCAGCGCGACGTAGTCCTCGCTGGTGCTGCGCTCGGTGACGTCGTAGATGGCCGCTTGAGCGCGGTCGACCACGTCGTTGACCTGGCCGCTCTCGGCGCCGTGGTAGCCCAGCTGGACGATCCGGGTGCCGGCCTCGACCAACCGGCGCAGGATCGCCTTCTCCGCCACGATCTCCGCGTAGTAGGCGGCGTTGGCGGCGGTCGGCACGGTGGCGATCAGGGTGTGCAGGTACGGGGCGCCGCCGAGGCGGATCAGGTCGCCCCGGCGCTGCAGCTCCGCGGACACCGTGACCGCGTCGGCCGGCTCACCGCGGCCGTAGAGGTCGAGGATGCAGTCGTAGACCGTCTGGTGCGCGGGGCGGTAGAAGTCGTCGGGCCGCAGCACCTCGACGACGTCGGCGATCGCGTCCTTGCTCAGCAGCATCCCGCCCAGCACGGACTGCTCGGCGGTCAGGTCCTGCGGGGGCTGGCGGTCGAACGGGGAGCCGGCGTCGCCGCTGCCGCCCTCGCCGGGCGGGCGGATCGGGCGGGGTCGGCCGGCCGGCCGGTCGTCGGTCAGTGCCATACGCAGCGTCACCCCCCGGTGGCGAGTCTATCGAACATAGGTTCGACGTGTCGATCGGATCGACGGCCGGGTCAGCTCGCCGTCCGGACGCCGCGGGATCTGATCGTCGGACGCTCAGCGGACGGTAGAACGACACCCCGACGACATCCAACTCGGCGCCGCGCCGGGCCTGTGCACGGACCTGGGGATCAATCCACCGACCCCAGTACAGGGCCGCGGCCGCCCTGTGGACGGCGTGGGGACAACTCCATATTTTCGGCTGTTCTCGCAGTTCAGCAGGCATACAGGGGTTGTGGACAACTTCACGCCCCCGACACGCCGTCGGCGACCGACCGGCGTGTCGGCCGGATCGCCGCCCGTCGCCCGGGACCGCTCGCTCGGCGACTGCGGGCAACCCGGCGGAGTGTCACCCGGACAGCGGGACCGGCACCGCCACGACTCCGCTGCGCTGCCCCGGACACGGCGACGGGGCGGGCCCGGACCTCAGGTCCGGGCACCGCCCCGTTCACGCTCCGTCACGATCGGTCGACGCAGCGACCGACCCGCCTCAGCTGGCGACGACCGTGATCGACAGCTCGGTGGTGACCTCCGGGTGCAGCCGGACGGTCACCGGGTGGCTGCCCACCATCTTGATCGGCGGCACCTCGACGGCGCGCCGGTCGAGCGGCGGGCCACCGGCGGCCCGCACGGCGTCGACCACGTCGGTGGTGGTGACCGAGCCGAACAGCCGGCCCGAGTCGCCGGCCGCCTTGGCCTTGACCGTGACGGAGAGCTCGGCGAGCTGGCCGGCCACCTCCTTGGCGTGGCCGAGGTCCTTGATCGCGCGGGCCTTCTGGGCCCGGGTGATGGAGGCGACCTGCTTCTCCGCGCCCCGGGTGGCCACGATGGCCATCTTGCGCGGCAGCAGGTAGTTGCGGCCGTAGCCGTCCTTGACCTCGACGATGTCGCCCGGCGCACCGAGGTTCGGCACGTCGGCGGTGAGGATGAGCTTCATGGGTTGTTCCTCCGCTACTGAGATCCGCTCGCGGCTCAGCGCGCGGTCGGGGTGTAGGGCAGCAGCGCGACCTCGCGGGAGTTCTTCACCGCGACGGCCACGTCCCGCTGGTGCTGCCGGCAGTTGCCGGACACCCGGCGGGCCCGGATCTTGCCGCGGTCGGAGATGAACTTCCGCAGCAGGCCGGTGTCCTTGTAGTCGATGTCCTGGGCCTTGTCCTTGCAGAACGCGCACACCTTGGTCGTCGGTTTGCGCAGGACGGGCTTGGCCATGGGGTTGCTCCTGGTTGTGCTGGTGGGTCGCCGGTCAGAACGGGGGCTCGTCGTCGGCCGCCGGACCGCTGCCCGCCGGCGGGGCCGAACCCCACGGGTCGTCGGCCGGCGCGGAACCGCCGCCGAACCCGCCACCGGACCCGGATGCACCGCCGGAGCCGCCGCCGAACCCGCCACCGCCGCTACCGCGGCTGACCTTGTTGACCTTCGCCGTGGCGTACCGCAGCGACGGGCCGACCTCGTCGACCTCCAGCTCGACCACGGTGCGCTTCTCGCCCTCCCGGGTCTCGAACGACCGCTGGCGCAGCCGCCCCTGCACCATCACGCGCATGCCGCGGGTCAGCGTCTCGGCCACGTTCTCGGCGGCCTGCCGCCACACGTTGCAGCGCATGAACAGCGCGTCGCCGTCCTTCCACTCGCCGCTCTGGCGGTCGAAGGTGCGGGGAGTGGCGGCCACCGTGAAGTTGGCGACTGCCGCCCCGGACTGGGTGAATCGGAGCTCGGGGTCGGCGGTCAGGTTGCCGACCACGGTGATGACGGTCTCGCCGGCCATCGCCGTCGCCTCAGCTCGCGGCTGCCGCGGGCGCGGGCGCCCGCTTCGGCTCGCGGCGCAGCACCTTGGTGCGCAGGACCGACTCGTTCAGCCCGAGCTGGCGGTCCAGCTCGGTGACGGTGGCCGGCTCGCAGGCGACCTCGAGCACCGCGTAGATGCCCTCGGCGTGCTTGAGGATCTCGTAGGACAGCCGCCGCTTGCCCCACACCTCGATCTTCTCGATGGTTCCCCCGTCGCTCTTCACGACGTTGAGGAAGGTCTCCAGGGACGGCGTCACGGTGCGCTCGTCCAGGCTGGGGTCGAGGATGACCATCAGCTCGTAATGACGCATGAGAACACTCACCTCCTACGGACTGAAACGGTCGCGGTACATCCGCGACAGGAGGTTCTCATCGTGCCCCGACATAACGGCGCGGCCCGCACAGCGGGCCGCGGAGGCGGGCGCCCGGGCGGGCACCCGGTCGGGGCGACCCGTCGAGGCTACCAGCGGGTCCGTGGCGACCCGCGGGCGGTGCCAGGGCCCGGCCATCGCCGCGGCCCGGTTCATCCGGTCCGGCGGGTGGCCGCGGCGGCGAGGGTCCGCGGGGACGGGAACCGCCCGAGGTCGTGCGAACGGCGCTCCCGCCCGAACCTGGTGGCCCGGCGTCCCCCTCGCCCACCCCCGCCCCCACCCCACACCCAGCGGTGGCGGGTGGTGCGACCGGTGCTCACCGGCACGGAGGCCGCCGGCTCCGGACGTGGGTGGGCGGGCGCGGGGCGGCAGGTGAGAGCGGGGAACGGGCGGTCGGAGGTGGTCACTACGCTGGCAGGCATGCTCATCGGCGCCCACGTACGCGAGGACGACCCGGTCGTGTCCGCCGCCGAGCGCGGGGCGGACATCGTCCAGCTGTTCCTGGCCGACCCGCAGGGCTGGAAGAAGCCGCCGGCGCACCCGCAGGCCGAGCAGTTGCGCACCGGGGACGTCGCGGTCGTCGTGCACTCCCCCTACGTGGTCAACCTGGCCTCGCTGAACAACCGGATCCGGATCCCGTCGCGCAAGCTGGTCGTGCAGCACGCCGAGGCCGCCGCGCAGGTCGGGGCGATCGGGCTGGTGGTGCACGGCGGACACGTCACGCAGGGCGAGGACGCCGCGGCCGGGTTCGCGAACTGGCGCAAGTTCATCGAGCGCCAGGTCGGCGAGGGCGGGTTCGCGGTGCCGGTGTTCATCGAGAACACCGCGGGCGGGGACAACGCCATGGCCCGCCGGTTCGACGCGCTGGCCCGGCTGTGGGACGCCGTCGGCGAGTTCGACGTCGGGTTCTGCCTGGACACCTGCCACGCCTTCGCCGCCGGCGAGGACCTGGTGGACGTGGTCGACCGGGCCAGGGCCGTCACCGGGCGGATCGACCTGGTGCACCTGAACAACTCCCGCGACGAGTTCGGCTCGGCCCGCGACCGGCACGCAGGAGTCGAGGACGGCACCATCCCGCCCGAGCAGCTGGTCGCGGTGTGCGCCGCGGCCGGGGCACCGGTGGTGGTGGAGACCCCGGCCGCGGGCCAGGCCGCCGACATCGCCTACCTGCGCGAGCGGCTGGGTTCGTGACCGGGCCGCGCGGTGCGCGCCCGGGCGGGCGGGCGGGGGTGCACCGGTGACGAGGACCGCGCCGCCCCGCGACGAGCGGGCCGCCACCGCACCCCGACCGGCGGGGCCCACCGCGACCCGGCTGGTGGTGGCGGTGCTGGTGCTGCTCAGCGGGGTCACCATGCTGCTGGGCTACGCCAACAAAGCGCGCTGCACGGGGCCGGAGTTCGAGCCGTCCGGGCGCAGCGCCCCGGACTACGAGCTCCGCATCGACCAGGACGTCTGCTACTCCGACATCCAGCACCTGTGGCTCGGCCGGGACATCGACCAGCACGTCTTCCCCTACGTCAACGGGTCGATCACCCCGGAGGGGCTGCTGGTCGGCGGCACCGTCGAGTACCCGGTGCTCACCGGGGTGCTGATCTGGGCCGGCGCGATCGGGGCCGACACCGACGCCGGCTACCTGCTCGGCTCGGCCCTGCTGATGGCCCCGTTCGGGCTGCTCACCGCCTGGTTGCTGGGCCGGCTGACCCGGTGGCGGGCGCTGATCTGGTCGCTCGGGCCGCCGGTGGTGCTCTACGCCTTCCACAACTGGGACCTGCCGGTAGTGGCCTGCGCCGCCGCCGCGGTGTTCGTGGTGCACGGCTGGCGCACCGAGCGCCCGCTGTCCGATCGAGCCACGCTGGCCGCGGTGCTGCTCGGCCTGGGCTTCGCGTTCAAGGTCTACCCGGGGGCGTTCCTGCTGCCGCTGGCGCTGTACGCGCTGACCGCGGCGCGGCCGGGACGGCTGGACTGGTGGGCCGCGGCCCGGGTGCCGCTGGCCGCGGCGATCACCGTCGTGCTGGTCAACCTGCCGTTCGCGCTGGTCGGCTACGAGGGTTGGCGGGCGTCGTTCTCCTTCCAGGCCCAGCGCAAGGTCGACCTGACCACCAACTCCATCTGGTACTGGGGGTTCCGGCCGGAGTCCGGTCCGGAGAACCCGGGGTTCCAGGCGACGATGGACTGGCTGTCCCCGACCCTGGTCCTGCTGTCGTTCGCGGTGGCCGCCGCGGTCGGCTGGTGGCGCTACCAGCGCGAGGGCGACTACCCGTGGATCGGCGTGTCCGCGGCGATGCTCTGCGGGTTCCTGCTGCTGCACAAGGTGCACTCCCCGCAGTACACGCTGTGGTTGCTGCCGTTCTTCGCGCTGCTGCGGGTGCCGTGGCCGCTGGTCGCCGGCTACCTGGTCACCGACCTGGCCATGGGCATCGGCATCTTCCGCTGGTTCTACGCGCTCAAGACCGGCGCCGGCACCGGGATCTACGAGGGCTTCGCCGCGCAGGCGGTGATGATCGGGGTGTGGGGTCGGGCCGCGCTGCTGGTGGTGCTGTTCGTGGTGTTCCTGCGGGTGCCCGACGCGCTGACGTCCGACCGCGCCCCGAGCACCGACGACGGGGCGGACACCGCGACGGACACCGGCACGGACACCGGCACGGACACTGTCACCGCCAGGCGAACACCGGCTGTTCGAGGTGCGCCACCCGGGTGACCCGCCCGCGCAGCACCAGCTCGCGGAACTGGTAGAGCACCGCGCCGGTGGGGGCGTGCACGAACCGGCCGTAGAGCGGCAGCTGGATGACCGGGAACTCCGACTCCGGGATGGTCAGGAACCGCGGCTCGACGTCGAGCAGGTCCAGCGACACCCGGTGCAGTTCGGCGACCTCGGCCGGGTTGGGCACCGCGGTGGCGTCCGCGCCGGCCCACAGCACCACCGGGGTGATGACGTAGCCGGAGCGGGTGGGGTAGTCGTCGAGCAGCCCGAGCTCGGCGTCGGCGCCCAGCTCCAGGCCCAGCTCCTCGGCCAGTTCGCGGCGGGCCGTCTGGCCGGGGGTCTCGTCGGGGTCGGCCCGGCCGCCGGGCAGCGCCCACTGGCCGGGGTGCCCGCGCAGGGCGGCCGCCCGTCGGGTGAGCAGGAAGGCGGTGCCCTCGGGCCGGTCGACCAGGGTGATCGCCACCGCCGACGACTTGAGCTCGGGCCGGTGCGCCGGTACCCGTTCGAACCCCTCGAGCGCCCCGGCCGCGTCCTGCCTGCTCACCCGCATGCGATCGATCCTGCCAAACCCGCCGGCCCGGCGCGCCACCCCGGAGATCAGGGGGTGGCGGGGCCCGCGGCGGCCTCGTCGGCCACCGGCGCCGGGTGGGCCGGCGGGGGAGTGCCCCAGTCCGGGTCGTCCGCGGGCCCGCCCCCGACCCCGCCGGCGACGGGGGCGCGCACCGGGTCCTCGGTGTCCGGCCGCAGCACCGAGCGCACGACCAGCACGCAGAGCAGGACGACGACGGCGTCGCGGAGCACCACCGCGCCGAGGAACCAGTCCGGCGGCAGGCCGCGGTTCTCCGGGGTCAGGTAGTAGTACATGCGCGGCACCCAGACCAGGGCGTCGACCGTCATCCAGGCCAGCAGCAGCCGCCAGCGGGGCAGCGCGAGCACCGCCAGCGGCACCAGCCACAGCGAGAACTGCGGGCTCCACACCTTGTTGACCAGCAGGAACGACGCCATGACCAGGAACGCGACGGAGGCCAGCCGGGGCGGTACCGGTGCCTTCCAGACCAGCACCGCGATCCCGGCGCAGGCCACCGCGAGCAGCGCGGCGCTGACCGCGTTCAGCACGGCGGGGGGCTGGTCGGCAGCCAGCGGCCCGTCGAAGCCGGGCCACCCGGTGAAGTAGCTGACCACGAAGTAGAGCGAGTCCGGGTCGGCCGGCCGGGTCTGGTTGAGCCGGAAGAACTCCCACCACCCGGTCGGCCAGGCCAGCGCGACCGGGGCGTTGATCGCCGCCCAGGTCAGCCCGGCGGTCCCGGCGGTGCGGACCGCCGTCCCGGGCTCACCGCGGCGCAGGGCGATCAACACGACCGGGAGCAGCAGGATCAGCGGGTAGAACTTGACCGCGCCGCCGAGGCCGAGCAGCGCTCCGGCCAGCACCGGACGGCGCCGGGCCATGGCCAGCATGCCCGCGGTCGCGCAGGCCACGGCCAGGGTGTCGAAGTTCGTGAAGGCGTGCACCACGACCAGCGGGGACACCGCGACCAGCGCGGCGTCCCACGGCCGGGACGGGCGCATCAGCCGCACCGCCCAGACGACCACCAGCCAGGCCAGTGCCAGCCAGAACGCCGAGATGTTGAAGTAGACGACCACCGGCAGCGCGGTGGGCAGCAGCGGGACGGTGTCGGCCAGCCACAGCCACGCGTCGGCGAGGCGGGCGTTGGTGTACTGGAAGAACCCGGTCAGCACCGGGTACTCCATGTAGCGCTGCTTCTCCTGGTCGGTGCCGGCGCCCTCGATCCACGGATCGCGGTAGGGCACCGCGCCCCGGTCGACGCCCTCGATCCCGTAGAGCGGGACCGTGTCGGAGTAGCACATCGCCACGTACTGCCGGCTGTCGCGCCAGTCCAGCGCGAGCTGGCCGCCGTCGGCGCGGTACTGCTGCAGGCACGGGGCCTTCGTCAGCCAGCCCAGCGCGAGCACGACCACGGCGAGCAGCAGCAGCACCCGCAGCGGGGTCCAGAACGCGCTGCGGCCGACGATGGCGTGGCGGCCCAGCGGGCCGCCGACCGGGCGGCTGGCCGCGGCGGCCAGCGGCTCGGTCCACGTCGGGACGACGCGGGGCGGGCCGGCCCCCCGGCCGGCCCCGGTCACCCCTCGGATCCCGGCCGGCCGATGTTCAGGAACTGCGCGATGGCGACGGCGTCGGCCTCGGCGCCGCCTTCGTCCCCACCGCCGCCGCCACCGCCGCCGCCACCAGCGCCGCCACCACCAGCGCCGCCACCGCCACCGCCGCCACCAGCGCCGCCACCACCGCCAGCGCCACCGCCGCCGCCAGCGCCACCG
>DASQMQ010000469.1:0-1705 GCA_035645455.1 Pseudonocardia sp. | reverse complement strand
CCCCGGCCATGATCTCGCGGCCCACCGCGGCCTTGATCCCGGCGGCGAACACCTCGCCGCGCGCGGAGGCCAACCCGGACAGGTTCACCCCGACCACCCCCTCCACGTCCAGCAGTTCGCGGGCCTCGGCCACCGCCGCGGCCGTCCCGGCGGCCACCGGGTCCGGCGCCCGCAGCACCGCGGCCACCCGTTCGGGGTCCAGCTCCAGTCCGGGGAAACGCTGCAGGACCGCCGCGGACCGCTCGTCGGTGTACACCGCCACCCCGGCGATCAGCGGCAGGGTCACCCCGGCCGCGCGGGCGGCACCGGCGAACGCGGCCAGCCGCGCGCCCGAGCCGACGTGGTTGAGGACGGCCAGGTGGGCGCCGGCGCGCTGCTTCTCGCGCAGCCGCCCGGGCCGCAGCGGTCGGGGCGGCGCGTCCGGCGCCTCCGGCACGGCCACCACCAGCCCGGCCGCCGCGGCCAGCGCGGCGAGCCGGGTCCCGTCGATGTCGAACACCTGGGTGACGCCCGCGCGCACCCCCGGCGCCCGCCCGTCGCCGGTCACGCAGAGCACCCCGGCCACTCCGACGTGGGCCAGCCCGGCCAGGTCCTGCTCCAGCACCACCCGGTTGCGGTCGCGGCAGCTCAGTGTGATCCACGGGGACCCGCCCGCGTCGCGGATCAGCTCGGCCAGCACCGTCGGCGGGAAGTCCGGGCGCCCCTGGTGCTCGCCGACCAGCAGCGCGTCGCACGAGCCGGCCAGCTCACCCACCACGGCGGCCACCCCGGCCGGGTCGAACGGGCGCACCGTCAGATCGGTCAGCACGACCGGTCGGGAGCGGGCGCCCGCCAGCAGCGCCGACCTCGGAGCGGGCGGCGGCGGCTCCCCCGTCCAGGCCACGACGTCGCCCGTCACCGCGAACGGGCACGGCCGGGGCGCCATCTCGCAGGACAGGTCGTCGCGGACACCGCCGCACGGTCCGTACTCCATGCGCTTGGGGCATCGATCATCGTCGGGCACCCGGCCAGTGTGCGACCGGCGGCCCGGACCGGCAGCCCGAACCGCGACCGGACCGACAGCCCGGACCGGCGGCGGGCTGCACCGCCCGATCGGGTTCACCGGCGCCGGGCCGGGTAGCCGACGCCCATGGAGAACACCGGGAACACCGACATCGACGACCCCCGCGCCCGCCGGTTCGCCGACGCGCTGCAGGGCTTCGAGCAGAGCACCGACCCGACCGAGCTGGCCGCGCTGTTCTCCGGCGAGGCGACGTTGAGCCGGTTGGACGCCCGCGGCGACCGCGACGACCCGGAGGCCTTCTGGCGGGAGTACCGCGCCCAGTTCGACCAGCTGAGCACGACCTTCACCCACGCCACCGAGAGCAGCGACCGGGTGGCGCTGGAGTGGTCCAGCACGGGGACGCTGACCAACGGGCGGTCCATCGAGTACCGCGGGGTCACCGTGGTCGACTTCGACGGCGACGAGATCGCCCGGCTGCGCACCTACTACGACACCGCGGCGTTCACCGCGATCCCGGCGTCGACCGCCTGAGGACCCCCGGGCGAGGAGCACCGGCGCAGCCGGAGGGGCCACCGAGGACCTGACCGCCTCCGCGTCACCCTCCGCGTCACCCTCCGCGTCACCCTCCGCGTCACCCTCCGCGTCACCCTCCGCGTCACCCTCCGCGTCACCCTCCGCGTCACCCTCCGCGTCACCCTCCGC
>DASQMQ010000468.1:0-11366 GCA_035645455.1 Pseudonocardia sp. | reverse complement strand
GACACCTGATGGCCAGCAACGGGGAGGGGTACCAGCGGTGGGCGGGACCGCCAGCGGCCGCGAGCCACTGATCCTGCGGGCGTTCGTCGAACTGGCCGACACCCTCGTCGACGACTACGACGTCATCGACCTGCTCGACCGGCTCGCTGAGCACTGCGTCGTGCTGCTCGCCGCGGACTCGGTCGGGATCCTGCTCGGCGACACCGAGTCCACCCTGCGGGTCGCGGCCACCACCGACGAGCGCACCGAATGGATGGAGCTGCTGCAACTGCAGTCCGAGGAGGGTCCCTGCCTGGACTGCTACCGCAGCGGGAGACCGGTGAGCGTCGCGGACCTGGCTCAGGGCGCCCGGCGCTGGCCCCGGTTCGCCACCGCCCTGGCCGAACGCGGCGTGGTCGGCTCGGTCCACACCCTGCCGCTGCGGTTGCGCGGGCGGGCGATCGGCACGCTCACCCTGTTCCGGCGGGAGGCAGCTCCGCTGCCCGCTGCCGACCTGGAACTGGGTCAGGCGCTGGCCGACCTGGCCACCATCGGCATCCTGCAGGAACGCGCCGTGCGCCGCGGCGAGATCCTCAACGAACAACTCCAGGCCGCGCTGAACGGCCGGATCGTCATCGAGCAGGCCAAGGGCGTGCTGGCCCAGCTCGGCGAGCTGAGCATGGACGGCGCGTTCGACCGCCTCCGTCGCTACGCCCGCCAGCACAACCGGCGCCTGACCGAGGTCGCCCACCAGGTGGTGCTCATCGACCTCGCCGCTGACGTCATCGCCACCACATCGGACCCGGCCCCGACCGGTGCGCCACGGGAGCGCACCAGCTGAGCCACGACGGCGAGGGTTCCTGAGCTGCACCGCGATCACCGACGCCCTCCCCGCCGCTTCGTGACCGCCCGTCGGCCGCGATGGCGCTGGACCGCCGGCGGTGATCTCGCCGGAACCGGTGCACTCAGCCGGCGCGCAGGGTCCGGAAGCGGTCGGGATCGGCCGGATCTCGATCGACGACCTGGACCGGCGACCAGGCCCACTGCCAGACGCTGATGCCCGGGGTGCGGGAGAACCGGATCTGTCCGCGGGTGCCCTCGACCGCGACCCGCGGCCAGGCTCCGGCGGTGCGCGCCCGGTCCGTGCCGTGCGAACGCAGCACATCGGCGAGGACGGTGACCGTGTCGTAGCCCTCGAAGGCGACGAAGGAGGGCGCTGCGGCCAACTGCTCGCGCAGGGCTTGCTCGACCCGTGCACCGAGTGGGCCGAAGCGCTCGGGCAGGTAGCGCAGGAACGGGATCGCGGCGCCGTCGTCGCCCAGCGCCGTCGCCCACTCGGCGAACTCCGGTTGCCCGGCCGGAGCGCCGATCATGGTCCCGGCGAGGCGCTGGTCGTGGCGGACGGCCTTGACGATCGACACCGCCGGCTCCGGGTGGCCGACCAGGAGCAGGAGGGCGGTCGCGCGGCTGGCGACGAGTTCGTCGCACACCGCTGCGGGGGTGAGCGCGCCCACGTCGAGTTCGACGACGGTGCCGCCGCGCGGAACGAGGTGGTCCCGCAGGATGCCGGTCCCGGAAGCCCAGTAGATGCTCGGCTGGGCTGCGACGGCGATGCGGCGGTGGCCCGCGCTCAGCAGGAAGTCCGCGTAGATCCGCCAGCCGTGGGACTGGGCGGGGGCGAGCCGCGCGATCCGGTCCGTCGGCTGGTCGGTGAGCGCGTCGAGAACCGCCGACGAGCAGAGGAACGGAAGGCCGAGCGCGTCGGCCCGGGCGGCAGCGGCGCGAGCGACGACGCTGTGGTACTCCCCGGCGACCGCAGCCACGCCCAGGCGGGCCAATCCATCCACGGCCGCCGTGGCCCTCCGTGGATCAGCGGCGGTGTCCCGGACAACCAGTTCGAGTGGCCGACCGGCGATCCCGCCCGCGTCGTTGACATCGCGAACGGCCAGCTCGAGTCCGGCGAGCAGGTGCCGGCCCGCCTCGATCCAGCCGGGTCGGGTCAGCGGAACGAGAGCGCCGATCGAGTGCGTCACCGCTGCGGCCGGCCCACTGCGTCACCGGGATCGCCCGATCCGGGGCCCAGCCCGGTGCGAGCAGTGCCCCCACCGGCTCCAAGAGCGGGTCGGGCGGGTTCTCCCGCGTGAACCACCTGCACTCCTCCCGCTTCTCCGGCTCCGGTACGGCGGGGCCGCCCACGACGCTGCACGACGCTCACCCGGGTCGACCCGGGCGGGCGACGACGCCGGGATCAGGATGCCACCGATCGGGGACGCTCCGGAGCGCGCCGGGCACCGCCGGGGGTGGTCGAATGGAGGGTCCGGCCAGGACCACCCAGCGGGAGGAGCACGACGTGCTCGATCAGGTGCGGCACCGGATCAGCCGGTGGGAGCGGCGGACCCGGCCCGACGATCCCGCGTTCGCGGCCGCGCTCGCGCGCCGGTGGGCGGAGCTGCCCGAGGTGGTGCGGACCCCGGGGCAGGTGCTGGGCCGGTTCGGTCCCGGCTGCGAGGGCACCCACGGCGTCTTCCCGGCCTGCGACCTCGCCTGCACCCCCTGCTACCACTCCCGCGACGCCAACAAGGTGCGCGTCGACGGGGCGCACACCGTGGCCCGGGTCGAGGAGCAGATGGCCGAGCTGGAGCGGCAGCGCGGACCGCGGGCGCACGCCCAGCTGATCGGCGGCGAGGTGACGCTGCTGCCGCCCGACGACCACGCCGAGGCCCTGCTGGTCATGCGCCGGCACGGCCGCGAGCCGATGAGCATGACCCACGGCGATGTCGACTACACCTACCTGGAACAGCTGGTCCTGGGCCCGGACGGGCGGCGCCGGCTGGACCGGGTGTCGTTCGCCGGGCACTTCGACTCGATGATGTTCGGCCGGCGGGGCATCCCGCGCCCGCCCGACGAGGCGTCGCTGCACCCCTACCGGCGCCGGTTCGTCGCGCTGTTCCGGCGGCTGCGCCGCGAGCACGGCGTGCGGTCCTTCCTCGCCCACAACATGACGGTCACCCCGGCGAACGTGGCTGGGGTGGCCGAGGTCGTGCGCGAGGCGGGACGGATGGGCTTCGGGATGCTGTCCTTCCAGCCCGCCGCGCACGTCGGCGACGCGCGCCGCTGGCGGGGCTCCTACCGGGCCGAGGACGTGCGCCCGGACGCGGTGTGGGCGCAGATCGAGCGGGGTGCGGGCAGCCGGCTGGACTACCGGGTGTTCGAGAACGGCGACGTGCGCTGCAACCGCACCGCCTACGGCTTCCTGGTCGGTCCGCGCTGGCACCCGGTGCTCGACGGCGGCGACCCCCGCGACCTGGCGGTCCGGGACGCCTTCTTCCGCCACCTCGCCGGCATCGGGTTCGGCTCGACCCCGCCGCCGCTGCTCGCCGGCAAGCTGCTCCGGCTCGCCGGCCGGCAGCCGCACCTGGTCGGGACAGCGCTGGGCTGGCTGGCCCGGCTCGTGCGCCGGGTCGGGCCGGTGGCGCTGCTGCGGCACGGGGTGCGGCCGCTCACGTTCGTCATGCACCAGTTCATGGACGCCGCCGATGTCGCGCCGGCCTGGGAGCTCACGCAGCAGGGGGTCACCAGCGACGACCCGCGGCTGCGGGAGACCCAGGAGCGGCTCGCCGCCTGCCACTACGCCATGGCCCACCCGGAGACCGGGACGCTGGTCCCGGCCTGCGTGCAGCACAGCGTCCTGGACCCCGGGGAGAACGCCGAACTGGCCGTCCTGCTCCCGATGCCCACCGTCCGCGGCGCTCGGCGGGACTCGTGAGCGACCGCCTCTGCGATCTGCTCGTGGTCGGCGGCGGCACCGCGGGGCTGGTCGGGGCGCGCACGGCGGCCGGCTTCGGCGCGTCGGTGCTGCTGGTGGAGCGCGACCGGCCCGGCGGGGACTGCCTGTGGACCGGGTGCGTGCCCAGCAAGGCGCTGCTCGCGGCGGCCTCGGCCGCGGCGGACGCCCGGGCCGCGGCGCGGTTCGGGGTGCACGTCGCGGGGGTCCGGGTCGCGTTCGACGAGGTGATGGCGCACGTGCGCGGCGCGGTGGCGACGATCGAGCCGGTGGACTCGGCCGACGCGCTGCGGGACGCCGGGGTGGCGTACACAGCCGGCACCGCGACCTTCACCGGGCCCGACACGGCGAGCGTCGACGGGACGGTGGTGCGGTTCCGCCGGGCGCTGATCGCCACCGGATCGGACCCGGCCGTGCCACCGGTCCCCGGGCTCGCCGCCGCCGAACCGCTGACCAGCGACACGGTCTGGGACCTGGACCGGCTGCCCGAACGGCTGGTCGTCCTCGGCGGCGGGGCCATCGGCTGCGAGCTCGGGCAGGCGTTCGCCCGGCTCGGCAGCACGGTCACCGCCGTCGAGGCCGCCGAGCGGATCCTGGGCGACGAGGACCCCGACGCCGCGCGGCTGGTGGCCGAGGCGCTGGCCCGGGACGGGGTGTCGGTGCTGGTCGGCTCACCGGTCACCGGGGTCGAGGGCACCGGCGGCGCGGGCAGCACCGTGGTCCTGGCCGACGGGCACCGGATCGGGGCGGACCGGGTGCTCGTCGCGGTGGGCCGGCGTCCCGACACCCGGGGCCTCGGTCTGGAGGCCGCCGGGGTGGCGACGGGGGAGGGCGGGTTCGTCACGGTCGACGCCCACCTGCGCACCACGAACCCGCGGATCTGGGCGGCCGGCGACGTCACCGGCCATCCGCAGTTCACCCACGTCGCGGGGGTGCACGGTGCGACCGCGGCGACCAACGCCGTGCTGGGCGTGCGACGCTCGGCCCAGACCGCCGCGATCCCGCGGGTCACCTTCACCTCCCCGGAGGTCGCCGCGGTCGGGCTGCCCGCGGGCTCGCCCGGCACGACGACCCGGACCCGGCACCACGACGAGGTGGACCGCGCGGTCGCCGAGGGCCGGACGGACGGGTTCACCCGGCTGGTGCTCGACCGCCGCGGGCGGGTGGTCGGCGCGACCGTCGTCGGGCCGCGGGCGGGGGAGACGCTGGCCGAGCTCACCCTCGCCGTGCGGCGCGGGTTGCGGGCGCGCGACCTCGCCGGCGTCATGCACCCGTACCCGACGTGGGGCGACGGGCCGTGGAACGCCGCCATCGCCGAGGTGCGCCAGCAGTTGGCGGGACCGGCGGCCCGGCGCGCGACCGGGGCGCTGGTCGCGGTGCGCCGCCGCCTGGGGGAGCGGCGGCGCTGAGCACGCGTGCGCGTCTCACCGCAGGGCGCGGTAGCCGGCGACGATCCGCTGCGTGGCGCTGACCCCGACGATCGTCGCCCAGACCACGGCGATCTGCGGGGCCAGGAAGGGCAGCACCAGCCACAGGGTGTGCACGAGGATCGTCTCGGTGCCCTCGGCCAGCCCGCCGAGGAACGACAGCGAGCGCCCGTCCTCGATCGTCCGCCCGGAGCGCTCGGCGATCGAGGAGAACGCCAGGAACGCCGCCCCGTTGACGTAGTAGGCCAGCAGGACCAGCAGGAACGGCCACAGCGGGCCGGTGCTGCCCAGCGCGACCCCGACCACGCCGGCCCCGTACACGGTGAAGTCCGCGGTGATGTCGAAGAACCCGCCCGCCCCGGCGTCGCCGCCGCCGCGGGCCCGGCGGCGGCGGGCGAGCGGACCGTCCAGGCCGTCGGCCAGCCGGGAGAGCAGCCACAACGCCGCGGCGGCCGTCCACCAGCCGACGGCGGCGGCGCCGGCGCTGCCCAGTCCGAGCACCAGCCCGGCGCCGGTCAGCCGGTCGGGGGTGACCGGCCCGACGTCGATCGCCGCCGCGACCCGGTCCAGCGGCCGGGCGAGCAGGCGGCGCAGGGGTGCGTCGAGCATCAGGCGGGCGGGAACGGTCGCGATCCCGGCACCGCGCCCGCGACCAGCACGGAGGGCTGCCGGGGACGGTCACGGGCGGTAGCCGACATGGTCGGGGAACCCGGCGGCCCGGGCGCGGATTCCCGTCCGACCCGGAATCATCCGGACGGGCGGCCGGATTCCCGGACCGCTCAGCCACGGTGCCCGAGCAGACCAGGGCCCGACCTGCCCACGGAGGCCCGTTCGTGCGTCGTTCCGCCCGCTCCCGTCTGCCCGCCCTGCTCGGGATCGCGCTCGCCCTGTCGGCCTGCGCGCCGGCGGGGGCGACGGCGTCCGCGGCCCCCGATCCCGCGGACTGGCCGGGGGTGCTCGCCGCGGCTCGCGGGCAGACGCTGGACTGGTACATGTACACCGGCGACGAGGCCGTGAACGGGGTCGTCCAGGGCTACCTCTCGCCGCGGCTGGCCGAGGAGTTCGGGGTGAGGCTGAACGTGGTGCCGGTCGCCGACACCGCCGACGCGGTGAACAAGGTGCTCGCCGAGCGCCAGGCGGGCCGGGCGGGCTCCGGCACGGTCGACGCCATCTGGATCAACGGCGAGAACTTCGCCACCGGCCGCCAGGCCGATCTGTGGGCCTGCGGCTACCCCGAGGCGCTGCCCAACGCCCGCTACGTCGACCTCACCGACCCGGCCGTGGCCACCGACTTCGGGACGCCCGTCGACGGGTGCGAGGCGGCCTGGCAGCAGGCGAGCTCGGCGCTGGTCTACGACAGCGCGCAGCTGGGTCCGGGCGACGTCGGGTCGCTGACCGCGCTGGCGGACTGGGCGCGGGCGAACCCGGGCCGGTTCACCTACCCGGCCCCGCCGGACTTCACCGGGGCGATGGTCGTGCGGACCTTCCTCTACGACACCGCGGCTGACCCGTCCGCGCTGGCCGGGACGTTCGACCCGGCGGTGCTCGACCCGCTCGCCACCGAGCTGTGGGCGCGGCTCGACGCGCTGGAGCCGGCGCTGTGGCGGGCCGGGGAGACCTACCCGACCAGCCAGGACGCGACCGAGCAGCTCTACGCCAGCGGGGAGGTGGCCGCGTTCTTCAGCTACGGCCCGGGGACCGTCGCGGCGAAGGTCGCCGACGGGACGTTCCCGGCCACCACGCGCACCGCGGTCCCCGACGTCGGCAACATCGCCAACACCAGCTACCTGGCGATCCCGGCCGACGCCGCGGACCGCGCGGCCGCCATGGTGCTCGCCGACACGCTCCAGGACCCCCGGACCCAGCTGCGGTTCTACGCCGACGGCGGGATCTACCCGGTGATCGACCTCGACCGGCTCCCGGCCGACCTGCGCGCGGAGTTCGACGCGGTCGCGCTCGGCCCGGCGGTGCTGCCGCTGGACGAGCTCACCGCCCGCGTCCTGCCCGAGCTCGACACCGGCTACGCCGAGGCCGTCGAGGACGGGTGGACGGCCGAGGTGCTGCAGCGGTGAGCGCGACGGCGACCCGGCCGTCGCGGCTTCCCCGAGGGGCGCGGATCGCGCTCCTGCTGGCGCCCGCGCTGACCGTCGTGGCCGTCCTGTTCGGCGGCGGGCTGGCACAGGCGGTCGCGCAGAGCATCGGGTACCAACCGTTCCTGGCCGGCGCCGAGCTGTCGCTCGACGCCTACCGCGCGCTGTGGGCCGATCCGGGGGTGCGCGCCTCGGTCGGGATCACGCTGCGGGTCGCGGTGATCTCCACGGCGGCGGCCGCGGTGCTCGGGTCGGCCGCGGCGCTGCTCGTCCGCTCGCTGGGCCGCGCCCGCCCGGCGTTCGCCGCGCTGCTGCAGGTGACGCTGCCGCTCCCGCACGCCGTCGCCGCCCTGGCGATGATCCTGCTGCTCTCCCAGACCGGGGCGCTGTCCCGGCTGGCGGCGGCGGCCGGGCTGATCACCGAGCCGGCCGGCTTCCCGGCGCTGACCCAGGACGCGTTCGGCTGGGGGATCATCGTGTCCTACGTGTGGAAGGAGGCGCCGTTCGTGGCGGTCGTCGTGCTGGCGGCGCTGTCGTCCGGGGTCGCCGAGCTGGAGGACGAGGCCCGGGTGCTCGGCGCGACCGCGGGGCAGCGGCTGCGGCACGTGCTCGCCCCGGTGCTCGCCCCGGCGGTCGCCGCGGCGTCGGTGCTGGTGTTCGCGTTCACCGTCGGCTCCTACGAGGTGCCGTTCCTGCTCGGGCGGCCGTTCCCGGCGACCCTGCCGGTGGTGGCCTACCAGCAGTTCCGCGATCCCGACCTGGCCGCCCGACCGCTCGCCATGGCCATCGCGGTGGTCATGGCCCTGCTGGTCGGCGCGTGCGTGCTGGCCTACCTGGTGCTGAGCGAGCGGCTGCGCGGGCGGGCCGGCCGGTGAGGCGCGCGGTCGGTGCCGGAGTGCTCGCCGCGGCCCTGCTCGTGCCGGTGGTCCCGCTGCTGGCCTGGGCGGTCGCCGGGGAGTTCCGCTACCCGGACCTGGTGCCGACGTTCTCCGGTCGCGGGCTCGCCCTGCTGGGCGACCCGGCGGTGCGGTCGGCGCTGGGCACCTCGCTGGTGATCGCGCTGAGCGTGGCCGTCCTCGCCACGGTCGTCGGGTCGGCGGCGGGCCGGGCACTGGGGCTCTACGCGTTCCCCGGGCGGCGGGCGGTCCAGCTGCTGCTGCTCGCGCCGGTGCTCGTCCCGACGTTCGCGGTGACCCTCGGCATCCAGGTGTTCTTCATCCGCTACGGCCTCGCCGACACCGTCGCCGGGGTCGTCCTGGTGCAGCTCATCCCCACGGTCCCCTACGCCGGCCTGGTGATGGCGGCCTCGTTCGCGGCGTTCGACGTGGACACCGAGGACGCCGCGCGGGTGCTCGGCGCCGGCCCGCTGCGCCGGCTGCGCCACGTGACCCTGCCCGCCGTCGCTCCCGGCCTGGCCGTCGCCGCCCTGTTCGCGTTCCTGATCTCCTGGAGCGAGTACATCCTCACCCTGCTGATCGGCGGGGGCACCGTGCAGACGCTGCCGCTGCTGCTGTTCGCCTCGATCGGCTCGGCCGACCTCACCGCCGCGGCCGCGCTGTCGCTGGTGATCGCCGCGCCGCCGGTGCTGCTGGTGGGGCTCACCGCCCGCTTCCTCACCGGCGACCGGGCGACCGTGGTCGGGTTCGGTCGGCTGTGAGCGGCGGGGAGCTGGCCGTCACCGGACTGCGGGTGGCCTACGAGCCGGGCGTCCCGGTCGTCGACGGGGTCGACCTGACGGTGCCCGCGGGCACCCTCACCGCCCTGCTCGGCCCGTCGGGCTGCGGGAAGACCACCGTGCTCAAGGTCGTCGCCGGCTTGCTCACCGCGAGTGCGGGCGGGGTCGCCGTCGACGGCAAGTCCCTCGCCGGGGTCCCCGCCGAGCGCCGGCCGGTCGGCATGGTCTTCCAGAGACCGCTGCTGTTCGGCCACCTCTGCGTGGGCGACAACGTGGCCTTCGGCCTGCGGATGCGGCGGGTCCCGCGGGCGGCGCGGCGTCGCCGGGTGGGCGAGATGCTCGACCTGGTCGGGCTCCCGGACCTCGCCGGACGCCGGGTGGCCGAGCTCTCCGGCGGGCAGGAGCAGCGCGTCGCGCTGGCCCGGGCGCTGGTCCTCGACCCGCGCGTGCTGCTGCTCGACGAGCCGTTCTCGGCGCTCGACGCCGAGCTGCGCCACCGCATGCGGGAGCTGGTCCGCCGGGTGCAGCGGGAGCTGTCGATCACCATGCTGTTCGTGACCCACGACCAGCAGGAGGCCGTCGACCTCGCCGACACCGTCGGGCTGATGCTCGACGGCCGGATCGAGGCCGCCGGACCGCCCGCGTCGTTCTACACCGACCCGCCGACCCTGGCCGCGGCCCGCTTCTTCGGCGTCACCAACGAGATCCCCGGCACCGCGACGGGGACGGCGTTCGCCTGCCCGCTCGGCGACCTGCAGCTCGCCCACCCCGCGACGGACGGCCCGGGTGTGCTCGTCGTCCGCCCCGAGGCCCTGCGCATCCTCGGGGCCACCGGCGCACCGAACACGGTCACCGCCACGGTGCTCGAGACCCGGTTCCGCGGCACCCACCGCACCGTCGTCGCGGTGACCGGCGGGACGACGCTCACCGTCGCCGTGGCGCCCGCGGTCCCGGTCGAGCCGGGCGACCGCGTCCACCTCCAGCTGCCGCCGGCCGCCTGCCGGGTGCTCCCCGGGGCGACCGCCCGGCCCGACCCCGTCACCACCACCGAGAACGAGGAAGCCCGTGCGTGAACTCCGGCTCGACATCCCCCTGGACGGCATCGTGCTGACCGACGCCACCACCGGCGACCCGGTCGAGCTGGCCCGGCTGGCCGGCGTGCAGGTGCTGACCCTGATCCGGCACCGGTTCTGACTGCCCTGCCAGGAGCACCTGGTCCAGGTGCAGGAACAGCTCGACGGCGCGGTCCCGCTGGTCGTCGTCGGGTTCAGCCCGGCCGACGCGCTCGCCCCGCTGGCCGGGCACCTCGGCCTCACCGGGCTGGTGCTGTCCGACCCGGACCGGCGCCTCTACCACCGGCTCGGCCTGCGTCGGGCACCGATCTGGCGGGTGTACTCCCCGGGCACGATCGCCCGGTACGCGCGGCGCAAGCTGCGCGGCGCGACGCTCCACCGGCCGGTCGAGGACACCCGCCAGATGGGCGGGGACGCCCTGCTCGTCGGCGGGCGCGTGGAGCGGCTCTGGCGGCCCGCGACCCCCGACGACCGCGCGCCGCCCGCCCGCGTCGCCGAGGCCGCCCGTCAGCGGCGCCGGTCCGGGCCGACGTGATCGGCGCGATCGGAGAACGGGCTCCTGGTGGGCCTGCACCGGGCTCGGCGAGAATCGGCGCGTGGCGGAGGTCGGCGGGTGCCCGTGCGGGTCGGGTGAGCGGTACGACGCGTGCTGCGGGCCCGCCCACGCCGGATCCCCGGTGCCGACCGCGGCGGCGCTCATGCGGTCGCGGTACTCGGCGTTCGTGCTCGGCCTCGACGCCTACCTGCTCGAGAGCTGGCACCCGTCGACCCGACCCGCCGACCTCGACCTCGACGACCGCGTGACCTGGCGGCGACTGCAGATCGTGGACACGGTCGCCGGTGGGCCCGACCACGCCGAGGGGGTGGTCGAGTTCCGGGCGTCGTACCGCACGCCGACGGGGACGGCGCTGCTCCACGAGCGCAGCCGGTTCGTCCACCAGGACGGCCGCTGGTACTACCTCGCCGGTGAGGTCCTCGGCGCCCCGGGATGAACCCCTCCGCCGGCGGGACGACCGCCCTGCATCACACCGTGCGGCGCGGACCGGGCCGGCGTCAGCCGGCGGGCAGGTCCTCGCCGTCGGTGCGGGCGCGCAGGTGGGCGGCCATCGTGCGCGCCCGATCCGCGGCCCGCTCGTGGTCGGGGCGATCCGCCGCATCCGCCGTGGTGGCCAGGTGCTCCTCCAGGACGGCCTCGCGTTCGACCAGGGCGAGCAGCTGCCGGGGCGGTGCGGACCCGTCGTGCAGGCCGGCGAGGCGGCGCCGGACGGCGGCCAGGTGGAGGAGCTCGTGCAGCGGGTCCATCCGGCCCAGGGCGTCGGAGACCGGGTGCTCGCCGCC
>DASQMQ010000467.1:0-1727 GCA_035645455.1 Pseudonocardia sp. | reverse complement strand
TGCGTCGCCGCTGGTCGACCGGGTGCGCAGGGTCGCGACGCCGCTGGCGTCCTGGTCGACCGGGGTGCGGCCGCCCTCGTCCACCACGACCAGCCGGGCCCGGCTCCAGCCGGCGAGCTGGCGGGCGGTGTCGACCCGCAGCAGCTCGTCGCGCCGCACCGCCGAACGGGACAGCACCGGCGGGTCGAGCAGGGCGAACCCGGACGGCCGCGGCACCGGGCCGGTCACGGGCCGGTGACCCCGCCGAGTGCGCGCACCCCCGGCCCGATCGCGTCGACGTCACCCACCACGACCCCGGTGAACCCGGTCGGGCCGAAGAACTCCACGGCGGCCTCGGCGACCTGCTCGACGGTGACCGCCTCCAGCCGGCCCGGGTAGCCGCGCAGCCACTCCACGTCCAGGTCCTCGGCGGCCAGCGCGGACAGCGTGGACGCCAGCCCGCCCTGGTTGTCCAGGGAGATCAGCAGCGATCCGACGGCGTACGCGCGGGCGGCCTCCACCTCGGCCGCGGTGGGCGGGACGGCGGTGAGCCGGCCCAGCTCGTAGCGGGTCTCCAGCAGCGCGGCCGCGGTGACGTCGCTGGCCACGTCGGTGTCCACGCCGAGCACGGCACCGCCCGGCACCGACTCCAGCCCGGAGTGCGCGGAGTAGGTGTAGCCCTTGTCCTCGCGGATGTTCTCCATCCAGCGCGAGGAGAAGTAGCCGCCGAACACCAGGTTGGCCAGCTGCAGGGCGGGGTAGCGCGGGTCGCGCCGGGAGGCTCCGGGCGCGGTCAGCCGCAGCTGCGACTGCACCGAGCCCGGCCGGTGCACCAGCAGCAGGTCCGCGGGGGTGATCCCCGGGGGCGGTGCCAGCTCGCGGGCGACCCCCTCGGAGGTCCAGCCGGCCAACGCCTCCTCCACCGCGGCGATCACCGCGGCCGGCTCGACGTCGCCGACCACGGTCAACGTCGATCCGCGCGGCACCAGGGCCGCCGCCTGCAGCGCCCGCACCTGCTCGGCGGTCACCGCGGCGACGTCGTCGACCGCCGGCATCTCCCGGACGATCGGGTGGTCACCGAACCGGCGGCGCTGCAGCGCCTCCCGGGCGATCGACCGCGGCTGCGACCGGGCCACGGTGATCCGCTCGACCAGCCGCTCCCGCTCCCGGGCCACCTCGGGGTCGGGGTGAGTGGCTCCGGTCAGCACGTCGCCGAGCACGGCGAGCAGCTCGGGCAGCCCCGCAGCCAGCCCGGACCCGGCGACCAGCAGCCGCTCCGGGTCGACCACCACGTTGAGGTCGGCGCCCACCGCGGCCAGCTCGTCGTCGATGGTCACCCGGTCGCGCGCGGCGGTCCCGGTGAGCAGCGTGGACGACAGCAGCTCGGCGATCGCCGGGTGCCCGGGCGCCGGGCCGTCGCCCGGGTCGGCGAACGGCACCCGCAGCCGCAGCTCCACCATCGGCACGCCGGGACGGTGCGCGGCCAGCACCCGCAGACCGGTGCCCAGCACCTGGTCGACCACGTCGGGCAGCGGGACGGCGCGGGTCGGGCCGAGCGGTGGCAGCGGCCGCGGGCCCTGCGGGGTGCGGCCGATCTCCTCGGCGCTGCGGTGGGTTGCGGTCGGGGTCGTGGTGGCGGTCATGCCTGCTCTCCCTGGTCGGCGGCCGGCTCGACGAGCAGCACCCCGCGGCCGGCGCCGCGCAGCGCGGCGGCGGCGTCCCGGACCTGCTCCGGGGTGATCGCGGCC
>DASQMQ010000466.1:0-3518 GCA_035645455.1 Pseudonocardia sp. | reverse complement strand
GCTTTAGCTCAGTTCAAGATTTCGAGCGGCTTGACTGCGCAATTGCGAAACGACCGGCCCGCTCGCTCTAGAATCGGATCGACATCCGCCCGTAGAGGCACCCGGACGAGGTCCAGGTGGAGCTGGTCACCACCCGGCGCGGACGCACCCTCGAGGTCCGGGTGCACCCCGAGGACCTGGGCAAGGTGATCGGCCGCGGCGGCCGCACCGCGACGGCGCTGCGCACGGTCGTCGGCGGGATCGGTGGCCGGGGCGTGCGGGTGGATGTCGTCGACACCGACCGGTGAGGGCACCGAGCTCCTGGTGGGGATCGCCGTGCGGGCCCATGGCCTGCGCGGCGAACTCGCCGTGGACGTGCACACCGACTCGCCCGCCGAGCGGTTCGCGCCCGGCGCGAGCCTGCGCGGGCGGCGGGTCGGTGCACCGGACCGCACGCTGACCGTCGAGTCGGCGCGGCCGCACAGCGGCCGGATGCTGGTGCGGTTCGTCGAGGCGCCCGACCGCGGCGCGGCCGAGGAGCTGCGGGGGACCCGGCTGCTCATCGACGCCGACCGGTTGCCGCCGCCGGCCGATCCCGACGAGTTCCACATCCACCAGCTGGAGGGCCTGCGCGCCGAGCTGGCGGACGGGACGGTGGTGGGGACGGTCCACGAAGTGGTCCGGGGGCCCGGGGCCGAGCTGCTGGTGCTGCGCAACCCGGACCGGCCCGACGCGCTGGTCCCGTTCGTCCGGGCGATCGTGCCGACCGTCGACCTGCCCGGCGGGCGGGTCGTGCTGACCCCGCCGGAGGGCCTGCTCGACCCCGAGTGACCCGAGTGATCTGCAGCTGAGGTGCCGAGAGGGCGCCGTCGCCGAGGTGGCGACGGCGCCCTCCGGCGTGTCCGGACTCGGAATTGTCAACGTGGGTTGACAGGGCGGCCGACGTCAACGTAGGTTGACACCATGACGGATGCGACGAAGGTTGCGGCGGCGGCGTCCAGCAGGGACCCGGCCGTCGGACTGGCGGCGGTGGCGTCCCTGCGGGGGCTGCTGGAGTCGCTGGAGGAACTGCAGGTGACCAACGCGCGGGGGCAGGGCTGGTCGTGGCAGCAGATCGCGGACGTGCTGCGGGTCAGTCGGCAGGCCGTGCACAAGAAGTACCGCCGGTTCGGGTTCTGAGGGGGACGACGATGTTCGAGAGGTTCACCGAGCGGGCTCGGGACACCGTGATCGGGGCGCAGGAGGTGGCGCGGCGCGAGCAGGCCGGCACCATCGGGTCCGAGCACCTGCTGCGGGCGCTCTACGACCAGGAGGGCAATCTGGCGCTGACCGTGCTGGAGGCGTTCACGGTCCGGCGCGAGGACGTCGAGGCCGAGCTGAAGCGCATCCGCGCCGGGGGGAGGCCCACCCCGTCGGACGCCGACGCCCTGGCCACCCTGGGCATCGACCTGGACGAGGTGCGCCGCCGGGTGGAGGAGGCCTTCGGTCCGGGTGCCCTGGACCGCACCCGGGCCGGGCGCGGGGGCTGGCGCCGCCGGGGGCTGTTCCCGCTGTTCGGCCGGAACCACCTGCCGTTCGGCCGGGACGCCAAGAAGGTCCTGGAGCTGGCGCTGCGCGAGGCGATCCGGCTCCGGCACAACTACATCGGCTGCGAGCACATCCTGCTCGGCCTGCTGCACGACGACCTCGGCCGGGCCGGGGTGTTCCTGCGCCATCGCGGGGTGCGTCTGGACGCCGCCCGGATCGTCGTCGAGGAGCTGCTCCGCGGGCGGCGGGCCGGCTGAGGCCGGCGCCGGGCCGGGCTGGGACGATCGCGCCGTGCGGTTCGACGTGGTGACGATCTTCCCCGGCTACCTGGCGCCGCTGCGCGAGGCCCTGCTCGGCCGGGCCCTCGCCGCCGGCCTGGTCGAGCTGGCCGTGCACGACCTGCGGGTCTGGACCCACGACGTGCACCAGGCCGTCGACGACGCCCCCTACGGCGGCGGGCCCGGGATGGTGATGAAGCCGCAGGTGTGGGGGGAGGCGCTGGACGCGGTGGTCGCGGCCGACCCGCGACCGCCGCGGCTGGTGGTGCCCACCCCGGCCGGGCGGCCCTTCCGGCAGGCCACCGCCCAGGCCTGGGCCCGGGAGGAGCGGCTGGTCTTCGCCTGCGGGCGCTACGAGGGGATCGACCAGCGGGTGGTCGACGACGCGGCCGGGCGGATGCCGGTCGACGAGGTCAGCATCGGCGACTACGTGCTGGTCGGCGGCGAGGTCGCGGTGCTGGTGATGGTGGAGGCGGTGGCCCGGCTGCTGCCCGGGGTGCTGGGCAATCCGGTCTCCGCCGAGCAGGACTCGTTCTCCGACGGGTTGCTGGAAGGCCCGGCCTACACCCGTCCGGAGACCTGGCGCGACCGCCGGGTGCCCGACGTCCTGCGCAGCGGTCACCACGGCGCCATCGCCCGCTGGCGGCGCGACCGGGCCCTGGAGCGCACCGCGGCCCGGCGACCCGACCTGCTGGCCGCGCTGCCCGACGGCGCCCTCGACGCGGCCGACCGCGCGTTCCTCGACCGGCTGCCCGGGGGCCCCGGGGACGGGTGATTTCACCCGCCGGGGCCGCGTCTGGCACTATGGACGGGTTGCTGGCGCCCGGCGGACATGCGCCGGGCCTGCCCGGCGCCACCACCCTTCCCAGGAGACGGCGCTCCTGCACGACCGCTATCACGGACCGAGGACGGATCTTCGCGATGAACACCCTGGACGCCCTGGACGCGCAGACGCTGCGCTCCGACATCCCCGCCTTCCGGCCGGGGGACACGCTCAAGGTGCACGTGAAGGTCATCGAGGGCAACCGCTCCCGGGTCCAGGTGTTCCAGGGCGTGGTGATCCGCCGCCACGGCGCCGGGGCCCGCGAGACGTTCACCGTCCGCAAGATCTCCTTCGGTGTCGGCGTCGAGCGCACCTTCCCGGTGCACTCGCCGAACCTGGACCGGATCGAGATCTTCACCCGCGGCGACGTCCGCCGGGCGAAGCTGTACTACCTCCGCGAGCTGCGCGGCAAGGCCGCGAAGATCAAGGAGAAGCGCGAGACCCCGTCCGCGTCCTGACCCCGGCGCTCGGCGTCCCGTAGCCTCGTGGGCGTGGCCCTACCCGAGCTCCCCGATGATCGGCGGGCCGCCCCCCGGAGGTACCCGTCGGCCGACCGACCGGTGTCGGTCCGCCGGCGCGACGCCGAGACGGCTCGCGGACCCGCCCTTCCCGGTGACGGGGCCGGCGGCCCGGGAGCACCGGTCGAGGACAACGGGCACCGGCCGGTGGACGGTCAGCCGAACGGTGGGTCGCCCGCAACGGGTCCCACCCCGGCCGAGCCCGGCGCAGACCGCCGGCCGGCGCGCCCCGGCCACGACCCCGAGGCGACCCGGTGGGTGGCGGCCGCCGATCCCGGGCGCACCGGACCCGACCCGGCCGTGCCGGGCGGCGGAGCCCGCGCGCTCCCGCCGCCCACGCACGCGCTCGGCCCGCCCCCGTCGGGCCCCCGCCCGGTGGGGGGACCGCCGACC
>DASQMQ010000465.1:0-17313 GCA_035645455.1 Pseudonocardia sp. | reverse complement strand
CGGCCGATCGCCGTCGCCCTCGGGTGTGGCTGATCGCCCTGGTCGGGCTGCTGATCGTGGGCGGCGCGGTGACCGCGATCCTGCTGTCCAACCTCGGCCGCACCCCGGACCCCGGCGGCGTCGCGGCCCCGCCGGTCTCCGAGTCGGCCGCCCCGCCCGCGACGCCGCCGGACGCCGAGCCCGATCCGGTCGCCCCCGCCGAGCCCGCGGCGACCACCGAGGCCGCCCCGGCCACCACCACCGCACCGCCCGCGACCACCGAGCCCCCGCCGCCGCCGGCGGACGTGT
Source organism: Pseudonocardia sp. (assembly GCA_035645455.1). GTDB lineage: Bacteria > Actinomycetota > Actinomycetes > Mycobacteriales > Pseudonocardiaceae > Pseudonocardia. The sequence goes on along the minus strand of DASQMQ010000465.1, from coordinate 17,025 downwards.
CCGACCCGGTCGCGTTCGTGCAGAACTACTACGGCCTGCTGCCGGGCGATCCGCAGGCGGCCATCGCGCTGCTCAGCGACGAGGCGGTGGGCCAGTCCGGCGGTGAGGGCGGGTACTTCCGGTTCTACGGCAACCTGGCCGCGGTGTCGCTGTCCGACGCCCGGCAGACCGGCGCGAACACCGTCGAGGCGACGGTGACCTTCCGGACCCGCGCCGGGGTGGTCACCAACGAGCCGTACCGGTTCGTGCTGGGCCAGGCCGAGGACGGCCGCACCATCATGCAGTCGTTCAGCCGGCTCTGACTCAAGCGGTCTGCTCGACCGGCCCGACCAGCTGCGCGGTGACCCAGCGGACCACCTCGCGGACGAACACCGCGCGGTTCTCGGTGCCGCGCACCTCGTGGCCCTCGTCGGGGAACAGCAGGAACCCCGGCGACGCGGCCCGCTCCCGCAGCGCGGCCACCACCTGCTCGGCCTCCACCAGCGGCACGTTGGTGTCGTGCGCCCCGTGCACCACCAGCAGCGGGGCCACGATCCGGTCGACCTGGTGGATCGGGGACAGCTGGCGCAGCAGCGGGGCGTCCGCGGCCGGGTCGCCGTACTTGGTCACCGCGGCCTCGGCGATCCACGGTTCGGTCCCGGCGTAGAACGTGGCGAAGTCGGAGATGCCGCAGACGTCCACGCCGACGGCGAACCGGTCCGGGAACCGGGCCAGCGCGATCAGCGTGAGGTAGCCGCCGTAGGACCGGCCGGACACGCCGATCCGGGCCGGGTCGGCCAGCCCGGCGCCGACCAGGAAGTCCACCGCCGCCCGCACGTCGGTGATCGCCACGAACCGGCGGTCCAGGTCGTCGGCGGCGGCGAAGGTGCGGCCGTAGCCGATCGAGCCGCGCACGTTCGGCGCGAACACCGCCACCCCCTCGGCCAGCAGCGCCTGGAACAGCGGCTGGAACGTCGGGCGCTCCTGGGCCTCCGGGCCGCCGTGCAGCCACAGCAGGGTGGGCAGCGCGCCGAGCGCGCCGCGGGGGCGGAACAGCCACCCGGTCAGCGCCAGCCCGTCCTCGGCCGCGAAGCGGTGCAGCGTCGGCTCGACCAGCGCTTCCCCGTCGGCCGGGACGGCCGGCAGCAGCGGGCCCGTCCGACCGGTGTCGAAGGCGAACCGGCTCAGCCGCGGGGGGACGGTGGGGCCCTCGTTCGCGACCACCAGCGCCTGCGCGTCCCGGGTGAAGGCCAGCCCGGTCACCACGTCGCCGGCGATGCCGCCGAGCGGTTCGAGCAGCCCGGAGCGCAGGTCCAGCAGCTCGGTCTCGCTGCGGCCGTCGACGTTCCAGGCCAGCGCCGCCCGGACGCCGCTCGGGTCCAGCGCGACCAGGTCGAGATCGTCGTCGGGCCGCTCGGCCACCGGGAACACGCTGGACACCGCGGACTCGCTGAGGGTCACCGCGAGCAGCGCCGGGCGCTCCCGGCCGGCGTCGGTGTGCACGTAGAGCTGGCGGCCGGTGACGGCGAACCGGGCGTCGGCCACGTTGGCCTCCCCGCCCGGGATCAGTTCGGTGCGCCGGCCGGTCCACAGGTCGACCAGCTCCAGGCTGCGCTGCCCGCGCCGGCCGAGCCGGACCACCGCGCGCCGGCCGTCGCCGCTGACCGCGCACACCCGGGCGGCCGGCCCGGCCGCCAGCACGGTGGACGTCCCGTCGCGCAGGTCGACCAGGCACGCCTGGCCGTCGCCGGCGCCCTCCGGGAACACCGTGACGCCGAGCTGGTTGCCGCTGGGCGACCAGGTGCCCAGGGTGACCGCGGCGGCGCCCGGGGCGATGTCGCGGACCTCGCCGTCGTCCGGGCTGACCAACCGGACCCGGGTGCGCTCGCCGCCGCAGTGCGCCAGCTGGCAGGCGATCCAGGCGCCGTCCGGCGACCAGCTCAGCGCCTGCACGTCGTCGCCGGTGTCCAGCGCGAAGTCGGGCTCGACGACCGGCGAGCCGTCCGCCGGCAGCACGGCCACCCAGGCGTGCGGGCGGCCGTCCCGGTCGGAGATCCAGGCCAGCCGGCTCCCGTCCGGGGACGGCGCCGGATCGGAGTAGGCGGGCGGGAAGAGGTCGGGACGCCCGAGGCGGGCGAGCCGTCGCTCGGCCAGGTCGGCCTGCAACTGGCTGGGCACCAACTAGAGCCCCCTCTCCTGCAGCCACATCTCCAGCAGTGCCACCTGCCACAACGCGTTGGAACCGAGGTTGGTGCGGGCGGTGTTGGGGTCGGCCAGCATCGCGTCCAGCCAGTCCCGGCGGACCAGCCCGCGGGCCTTGGCCACCGGATCGGTGACCGCATCGCGCACCCGGTCCAGGAACGGCCCCTCCAGGTGCCGGATGGCCGGCACCGGGAAGTACCCCTTCGGTCGGTCGATGATCGCATCCGGGACGACGCCGCGGGCGGCCTCCTTGAGCACGCCCTTGCCGCCGTGCGCGAGCTTGAGCTCGGGCGGGCAGGCGGCGGCGAGCTCCACCAGCTCATGATCCAGGAACGGGACCCTGGCCTCCAGGCCCCAGGCCATCGTCATGTTGTCCACCCGCTTCACCGGGTCGTCCACCAGCATGATCGTCGAGTCCAGGCGCAGCGCGGCGTCCAACGTGTCGTCGGCGCCGGGCATCCCGAAGTGCTCGGCGATGAACGCCCGGCTGGGGTCGTGGTCGAGCAGCCACTCCGGTTCCAGGATGGTCGCCAGGTCGGCGTGCGGGCGGTCGGTGAAGACCTTCGCGTACTCCTCGACCGCGCGCTCGCGGGGCGTGCGGGCCAGCGGCGGGTACCAGTCGTAGCCGGCGAACACCTCGTCGGCGCCCTGCCCGGACTGCACGACCGTGACCGACTTCTTGACCTCCTCGGCGAGCAGGTGGAACGCCACGCAGTCGTGGCTGACCATCGGCTCGGCCATGGCGGTGATCGCGTCGTCCACCGCCGGCAGCATCCGCGCCGGGTCGACCAGGATCTGCTGGTGGGTCGTCCCGAAGGTCTGCGCGACCAGGTCGGAGTACGCGAACTCGTCGCCGGCCTCGCCCGCGGCGGCGTGGAACCCGACGCTGAAGGTCTGCAGCCCGACCTGACCCTCCTGCGCCAGCAGCGCCACCACCAGCGACGAGTCCAGCCCGCCGGACAGCAGCACGCCCACCGGCACGTCGGCCACCATCCGGCGGCGCACGGCCAGCCGCAGCGCCTCCAGGGTGGCGTCGCGCCAGTCGGCGGCGCTCATCGCGGCGAACTCCGGGCGCCGGACGTGCTCGGGCCGCCAGTAGACGTGGTCGTGGCTGGCGCCGTCGGGCTGGACGGTGCGCACGGTCGCCGGGGGCAGCTTGCGGACGCCCGCCAGGATCGTCCGCGGCGCCGGCACGACCGAGTGGAACGTCAGGTAGTGGTGCAGCGCGACCGGGTCGAGGTCGGTGTCCACCCCACCGGCCTCCAGCAGGGCCGGCAGCGACGAGGCGAACCGCAGCCGGCCGGCGTCCTCGGCGTAGTAGAGCGGCTTGATGCCCAGCCGGTCGCGGCCCAGGGTGAGCACCCCGGACTCGCGGTCGATGATCGCGAAGGCGAACATGCCCAGGAAGCGCTGCACGCAGGCCGCCCCCCACCGGTGGAACGCCTTGATCAGGACCTCGGTGTCGGTGTGCGAGAAGAACCGGTAGCCGGCCCCCTCCAGCTCCGCGCGCAGCTCCCGGAAGTTGTAGACCAGGCCGTTGAACACCGCGGTCAGGCCCAGCTCGGAGTCGACCATCGGCTGCGCGCCGCGCTCGGACAGGTCGAGGATCTTCAGCCGGCGGTGGCCGAGCGCGACCGGGCCGACCGCGTGCACCCCCGACCCGTCCGGGCCGCGGCGGTGCATCGCGGCGGTGATCCGGGCCACGGCCGCCACGTCGGGCTCGCCACCGTCGAACCGGATCTCCCCGGCGATACCGCACATGCGCAAGTCCTCTCGTTCACGGCCGCACGGCACGAGTGGACGATGCCGACCCCCGTCCGCGCAACCCGCGCCGTGTTTCCAGCTCGTGACCGGACCCTCCGTCGTGGTGCACTGCGCGGGTGAGCGAGCCGACCACCGGAGTGGTGTTCCGTCCCCAGTCCCCGCCCGAACAGCTGCGGAACGCGGCCCGCCGGGCCGACGAGGCCGGGATCGACGAGCTGTGGCTGTGGGAGGACTGCTTCCTGGAGGGCGGCCTGACCGCGGCGGCCGCCGCGCTGGCCTGGACCGGGCGGCTGACCGTCGGGGTGGGGCTGCTGCCGGTCCCGCTGCGCAACCCGGCGCTGGTCGCGATGGAGCTGGCCACCCTGGCCCGGTTGTTCCCCGGCCGCTTCCTCCCGGCGCTCGGCCACGGCGTCCAGGACTGGATGGCGCAGGTCGGGGAGCGCGTCGCGTCCCCGATGGCGCTGCTGCGCGAGCACACCGACGCGGTGCGGACCCTGCTGGCCGGCCGGACGGTGACCGCCACCGGGAAGTACGTCCGGCTCGACGGCGTCACCCTGGACTGGCCCCCGCAGCAGCCGCAGCCGGTCCTGATCGGGGGCCGCGGTCCGAAGACCCTGCGGCTGGCCGGCGAGGTCGCCGACGGCGTCCTGCTCGACTCCGGGCTCACCCTGGAGCAGGTCCGGGAATCGCTGGCCGCGGTCGAGGAGGGCCGGGCGGCAGCCGGCCGCACCGACGAGCCCTTCCGCGTCGTGGGCTACGTCGAGGTCGACCCGGCCGCCCCCGACCTCCCGGACCTGCTCGCCCGCCGGACCGCCGAGTTCGGCGCGGCCGGCGTCACGTCGGTGGTCTTCCAGACCACCGACGACGACCCCGACCCCGAGCCGCTGATCGCTGCGCTGGGTCGTGCGTGAGTTTCATGCCCAGAGGCATGAAACTCACGCACGAGGTCAGCGGAGGATCCAGGTGTCCTTGGCGCCGCCGCCGCGCGAGGAGTTGACGATCATGCTGCCGGACGGGGCGACCCGGGAGAGGGCGGCGGGCAGGACCTCGCAGTGCGGCTGCCCGCCGCGGCGCGACTGCAGCACGAACGCCCGCAGGTCCACCGCCCGCGGTTCCAGCTTGCCCTCGCTGAACGTCGGGTGCGTGGACAGCTCCACCAGGTCCTGGGCCACCCAGCCGGCCGGGTCGGCGCGGATCCGGTCGGCCACCTCGGCCAGCTCGGCCCGGTCGGCGTGCGGGCCGATCACGATGCCCTGCCCGCCGTAGCCGTCGACGGGCTTGACGACCAGCTGGTCGAGCCGGTCCAGCACCTCGGCGCGCCGCTCGGGGTCGACGCACGGGTAGGTCGGCACGTTGTCCAGCAGCACCTGCTCGCCCAGGTAGTAACCGATCATCTGCGGCACGTAGGCGTAGACCAGCTTGTCGTCGGCGACCCCGTTGCCCAGCGCGTTGAGCATCGCCACCGCGCCCCGGGACACCGCGTTGACCAGCGCCCGGCCGATCGGGCGCAGGTCGGCCCCCTTGGCCGACATCAGCGCGTTCTCGTCGATCCGACGGTAGAGCGCCGAGAGCCGCCGCCGCGCCCCGGTGCCCATCAGGTAGACCCCCTCGTCGCTGACCTGCAGCTGCCGCGGGGTCACCAGCGGCACCCCCATCCGGTCGGCCAGCAACCGGTGCTCGAAGTAGGCCGAGTCGGCCTCGCCGGCCGACAGCAGTGCCACCTCGTCGAAGCCCGGCTCGTCCAGCTCGGTCGCCGACAGCAGCGCCGCGTGCAGCCGTCCGGGCACCGCCTCCAGGCCGACCACCCCGGCCGGTGGCTCCAGGTCGGGCATCACGCTGCGGATCAGCCGCCGGCTCATCACCGAGTAGCCGATCCCGGACGGCACCCGCAGGTTGTCCTCCAGCACCAGCCAGTGGTCGGCCCGGTCGCGGACCAGGTCGATGCCGGCCACCGCGATCCGCACCGCGTCCTCGGGCACCAGCCGGCCCACCCGGCTCAGGCCCGGGGCGTCCGCCACCACCTGCGGCGGGACCACGCCGTCGGCGACGATCGACCGGTCGCCGTAGACGTCGCGGACGAACGCCTCCAGCGCCCGCACCCGCTGGGTCAGCCCGGCGGTCAGCCCGGCCCAGTCCTCGCCGGTCACGATGCGCGGCACCAGGTCCAGCGGGAACAGCCGGTCCGGCTCGCCGTCGCCGACCCGGAAGGTCACCCCGCGGGCGCGCTGCTCGGTGCGCAGCGCCGACTCCGCCGCGACCAGCCCGCGCGGACCCATCCGCTCCAGGGCGCGGAACATCCAGCCGTAGTGCGGCAGCACCGTCCCGCCCGCGCTGACCGCCTCGTCGAACGAGCTGGGGTGGTAGGCGGCCAGCAGTTCGGGGGCGGTCGGGGCGACCGAGGGCGGCTCGAAGGTCGGGACGCGGCCCTGGGTGCGGGCCAGCAGCGCGTCGACGACGTCGACGAACTCGCCGCGCCGCCCGTAGGCCCGGCGCTGCGCGGCCGCGGCGCTGCCCCGGCCCAGCGTCTCCCGGGACAGCTCCAGCACCTGCTCCCAGTCCCCGGTCTGCTCCAGCTGCGGGCGCAGGTGCTTGACCAGCGCGCCGATCAGCAGGTCCGGGGCGGTCAGCGACGGTCCGACGAGGTCGACGAGGTCGCCCTCCAGCCCGGACCGCGCGGCCCGCCAGCTGGCCGCGCGCAGCAGCTCGTGGCGGGCCTCGGGCAGCGGGCGCCCGGCGTCGAGGTCGGCCCGGGCGCGGCCGACCAGCGCCCGGAACAGCCCGGCGATCAGCACCACGTCGTCGACGTGCGGGCAGGCGTCGCACACCCGCAGCTCGACGGTGGGCAGGTGGGCGCTGGGCCGGATGTCGAAGTAGACCATCCCGGGGTCGCTGATCGTCCCGGAGGCGATCAGGTCGGCGACCATCCGGTCGTAGTCGGCCCCGGTCTCCAGGTGCCCGGGCGGGCCCGCGGTGGGCCAGCGCGACCAGACCATGCTGCGGAAGCTGGCGTACCCGGAGTCGCGCCCGCGCCAGTACGGCGAGCTGGCGGAGATGGCCAGCAGCGCGGGCAGGTAGGGCGCCACCCGCTGGGTCACCTGCACCGCGACGTCCCGGTCCGGCACGTCCACGTGCACCTGGGCCCCGCAGATGTGCTGCTCGCTGACCAGCAGCTGGTACTCGTGCTGCATCCGCTCGTAGCGGGCCCCCGCGGAGATCGCGTCACCGGACTGGTCGACCAGCGGGACGGTTCCCGCGGCGACCACGCCGAGCCCGAGCGGGGAGGCGGTGGCCTCCAGCGTGGCGCGCAGCCGGCGCAGGTGCTCGCGCAGGCCGTCGAGGGTGGCGCAGACCGGTGTGTTGGTCTCGACCAGGGAGCGCTGCAGCTCGGGGGCGAACTCGTCGCCGTCCAGCTGGGCCAGCAGCGCGTCCACTTCGGGCGCGGAGCGGCGGGTCTCCAGGTCGACGACGTGGAACTCCTCCTCCACGCCGAGCAGGGGGAGGTCGCTCATGGCGCCGACGCTAGGACGCATGTGTTACGCCTGGAGTCACGTCGTGGGTCGGGCGGGTTCGCGGGAGCACCCGGACAGCGTGCCCGGTCCGGGCCGATCTGCCCATCGTTGACGGCAGATGGCCGCGGGTCGGATCCGCCGTCAGGCGTAGGCCGAGTCGAGCAGATCCAGCTCCAGCGCCGCTGTTCGGGCGAACAGCTCGCGCGTCCGGCGGCGGCGCCCGTCGTCGACGGCCCCCACCCGCTCGACCTCCAGCCGCAGGAACGCCACCCACGCCTCGACCGACGGACCCCGGCGCAGCTCGATCCACTCCCGCTGCAGCGGCTCGGTCGGCGGCTCGGCGTGCGGACGGGTGGCGCAGTCCAGGTGCAGCCACTCGACGGCCAGCAGGGCGCTCACGCAGTCCGGGTAGTCGCGGCCGTGCGCGGTCGCGCTCAGCAGTTCCCGCAGCTCCCGGGTCGGCGGCCGCGGCTCGGGGTCGGTGCGCTCGGGCAGGGCGACGTCCAGCACGTCCAGGCCCCGGACCAGGTGGTTGTGCACCGGCCCGGCGACCAGGCCGGTTCGGCGGGCGTGCTCCAGCCGCGGGGCGGGGCGGTCGGCCGCGGTCACGGTCGCCCCGAGCAGGCCGACGAACGCGTCCAGCACCAGGACCTGCTGGGCCAGGTGCGGGCCGAGCGCACCGGCGTCGGTCCGGCCCGCCCAGATCGCGTCGACCAGCCGGTGCGCGCCGGCGGCGTCGAAGGTCCTGGCCGAGTCGGCCCGCAGGTCGTCGCTGAACGTCACCCGGGAACGCTACTGGTGAGCACGCCCCCGTGCAGACGCGGCACCGTCGCGCCGGCGTCGAGCGCGGCAGCGAGGGCGACGTCCTCGCCGTAGCCGTCGGCGACCAGCTCCCGGCCGGACGAGGTCGCGCCGAGCACGTCGAGCAGCCCGCGGGAGCGGGCCGCGGCGAACTGGACGGCCGCCATCTCGGCCTCCGGCGACCGGCCGGTCAGGTGCGCCGCCACCGCCCCGGCCCCGACGGCGTCCTCGACGGCGACCCGCAGCGTCCCGTCCGGCCACCGCTCGCCGGCCGCGACCAGCCCGATCGGTCCGCCGGCCGCGTCCGCGGCCGCGGCCACCGCGGCCGCGTTGCGCAGGCAACCGGCCAGCAGCGGCACCCCGGCCCTGGCCGCTGCCGCGCACAGGGTCGCCCCGTTCGGCGACGGCAGCGCGAGGCGGGTGCCGGCGGTCAGCCCCAGCAGCGACGACGGCCGCAGCGAGGGCCCCGCCCCGTCCCGGCGCCCGGCCGGGACCGCGCCCGCCCGCTCCGCCTCCGCCAGCGCGGCGGCCGGGTCGTCGGAGCGCTGGGGGAGGACCGCGGCGCCGCGACCCACGGCGATGTCGACCGCGGTGCAGAACGACAGCACGTCCACCACGACCAGCACCGCGCACTCCGCGCCCAGCACCTCGACCCCGGTCGGCCCCCACTCCAGCCGGACCCGGTACCCGCGCTGCCGGTGCTCGTCCCGCACCCCGCCAACCTAGGGGTCGTGCGTGGAGAACACTGTTCCCGCACCGTGTTCCGCGCACGACCTCGGTAGCGTCCGGGCGGTGACGGTGCAGGACGTGCTGGGCCGGGTCGGGCTGCCCGCGCCGGTGGGGGAGCTCGCCGCGCGCCGGTGGGACGTGGTGGTGGTCGGCGGCGGGCACAACGGGCTGACCGCGGCCGCCTACCTGGCCCGCGCCGGGCGGTCGGTGCTGGTGCTGGAGGCGCGCGAGCAGCTCGGCGGTGCGGCCACCCTGGAGCGGCCCTTCCCGGACGACCCGGACTACCTGGTCAGCCCGTGCGCCTACGTGGTGGGGCTGCTGCACCCGCTGGTGGTCAGTGAGCTGGGGCTGGCCGGGCGCGGGTTCGCGGTGACCCTGATGGACCCGAGCCTGTGGTGCCCGTTCCCCGACGGCACGTCGGTGGCGCTGTGGTCCGACGCGGCGGCGACGACGGCCGCGATCGCCGCGCTGTCGCCGTCCGACGTCGAGGGCTACCTGGCCTACGAGGCGCTGTTCGAGCGGATCCGGGTGCGGCTCCGGCTCGGCGCCCGCGACACCTGGCTGGGCGCCGCCCCGGACCGGGCCGAGCTGGCGGAGCTGTTCGCCGACGACCCCGGGGCGCTCGACGTGCTGCTGCACCGGTCGATCGCCGACGTGGTCGAGGAGCACGTGCGCGACGAGCGGCTGCGCTCGCTGCTGCACGGCCAGGGCGTGATCGGCACCTGGGCCGGGCCGCGCGACTCGGGCACCGCCGGCGTGCACGCCATGCACGCGATGGGCACCCTGAACGACGGGCGCTGGGGGTACGTGCGCGGCGGCACCGGGCGGGTGTCCTTCGCCATCGCCGACGCCGCCGTCGCGCACGGGGCGGTGCTGGCCAGCGGGGTGGCGGTGGCCGCGATCGAGCCGGCGCAGGGGGTCCGGCTGGCCGGCGGCGAGCTGATCGCCGCCGACGTCGTGGTGTCCAGCGCCGACCCGAAGCGCACGACCGCGCTGTGCGGCGCCGCCGTGCCCGACGAGTGGCGCTCCCGGGTGGCCGCCTGGCGGTCCACCAGCCCGGTCGTGAAGATCAACTGTGCGCTGCGCCGGCTGCCGGTGTTCCCGGCCGCCGCCGACCCCGACCTGCCGCACCGGGCGATGGTGACGATCACCTCCGGGCTGGACGCCACCCAGGCCGCCTTCGAGCGGGCGGTCGCCGGGCACCCGGCGCCGTCCTGGGCCGAGGTCTACTTCCCGTCCCGCTACGACCCCTCGGTGGCCCCGGACGGCCGGCACGTGATGAGCGTGTTCGCCCAGTACGTGCCCTACGCGCTGGCCGACGGCGACTGGGACGGCCGCCGGGAGGAGATCGCCGACGCCGCGCTGGCCGAGGTGGCCCGGTTCGCCCCGGACGTCGCGGACTGCATCGAGCACCGTCAGGTCCTCGGCCCGCCGGACGTCGAGGCGCGGATCGGGCTGACCGGCGGGCACATCTTCCAGGGCGACTGCCTGCCCGACCAGATGTGGGACCGCCGCTTCGCCCCCCGTACCCCGGTCCCCGGCCTCTACCTGGCCGGCGCGGCGACCCACCCGGGCGGGAGCGTGATCGGCGCCAACGGCCGCAACGCCGCCATGGCCGTGCTCGCCGACACCCCCTGACTTCTCCGCTCCGTCCCCCCGTGCGCCTCGAGTTCAGGAAGGCCACCTTCCTGAACTCCGAGGTTCAGGAAGGCCACCTTCAGGCCCTGTGGGGACTGGAAGGCCACCTTCCTGAACTCCGAGGTTCATGGAGGTGGCCATCCTGAGCCCCGGCACCGGCGCCGCCCGGCGGGGCCGGTGAGGCTGCGGCTCAGGGGAGCAGCAGGCCCCAGTAGAGCGCCCACGGGACGAAGGCGGCCGTGGCGACCAGCAGTGCGGCGATCCGGACGCGCTCGGCGGCGGACCTCGCCGGGGCCGCCGGTCGGCGGACGGTGCCGGGGCCGCGACCCCCGTGTCCCGCCCCGACGGGCAGGGGTGCGGCGGCCGCGTCGGCCGCGATGCGCCCGCGGCCGTGCCCCCGGACCAGGCCGACGACCAGCACTGCCGCGGCCACCACCGTGGCGACCGCCAGCGCCTGCAGGGCCAGCCACGGCAGCGTGCGCCCGGCCAGCAGCGGGCCCGGGTCGATCAGGCGACCGCCGCGGACGAAGGTCAGCTCGGTGAGGTAGTACAGGGTGCCGACGACCGCGGCCAGCCCGGCGCCCGCCACGATCCGAGCCGCCGCGGGTGCCGGCGTCGCCGGTCGCGGCCGGAACGCGCGGTGGATCCGGCGGACGGCCGCGGTCAGGGCGAAGCCGATGAACCCGACCAGCATCAGGACCAGCGCCACGCCGTGCGCGGGAGCGGACTCCCACCACCCCAGCGGCGGGACGGGAGCGGTCGGCAACGGCTGGTCCCCGGTACCGCTGACCGATGTGGCCGGGGCGTCGCCGCTCGCCGCCGCGCTCGTCCAGGACGCGACCAGGTCGACGTAGCCGGGCGCGAACTCCGACCCCCTGGAAAAGCCGTCGGTCGTCGCCCGAAGCCCGTGGTCGGCCCCGTCGATCGTGCGCAGCGTGTAGTGCGGGTTGCCGGCGCGGTCCAGCCCGGCGCGGAACGCGGTGACGCTCTCCACCGGCGGCGTCGCCCGGTCCATGGCGCCCCAGATGCCCAGCACCGGCAGGGTCAGACCGGCCAGGACCGGCGCGGAGTCGTAGTACGCCTCCGCGAACAACCCCATGTCGTTGATCAATCGGTACACCCCGGCCGACGCCGCGTCGACCAGTGAGCCCCGCACCCCGGCAGCGTGCACCTTCAGCGCCTCGGCCCAGGTCTGCTGGCGCAGCGGTTCGAGCCCGTTCGCGCCGACCACCACCAGGAACGCGGTCCGCGGGTCGCGGGAGGCGGCCAGCGGGGCCACCCAACCGCCCTCGCTGAGGCCCCACAGCCCGACCGCGCCGGGGTCGACGCCGGGCTGCTCGCGCAGCACCGCAGAGGCGGCGACGGCGTCGTCGGCCAACTGGGAGTAGGAGCGCTCGGTCAGCGAGTAGCCCACCGACCGCTTGTCGTAGGCCAGCGTGGCGACGCCGGCCGCGGCGAACGCCTCGGCCTCCTGGCGGTACTTCTCTCGCGGGCCCTCGCCTGCGCCGTGCACCAGGACCACGGCCGGGGCGCCGGGTCGGGGCTCGTCGGGGATCCGCAGCGTGGCCGGGAGGGCGAGGCCGTCGGCGGTCGGGACGCTCAGTTCGACCTGGCGGAGGCCCTGCACGGGTGCCGGCGGGTTGCCTGCGTTCTGCTCACCCAGCGCCGATCCGGCCGTCGTCGCCGTCGCCGCGATCACGAGCGCACCCGCGATCAACAGTCGGGCACCGCTGCGCCCCTGGCGTCGTCGTCGTGTCTTCATGGTCCACCCCTCTACAGAAGAACTTCTGCAAACAAGTCTTTGCATAGAAGAGTGTGCTAGCTTTCGGCACGTGTCAACCCAGGGAGAACCCGGGCCTCCCGGGTCGGGGGAACCCGGACCGACCCGGGAGCTGAGCGACCCCGGCGCCCTCAAGGCCCTGGGCCACCCGCTGCGCCAGCAGATCCTGCGGCGCCTGCAACGCGACGGCCCGGCCACCGCGACGACGCTCGCCGCCGCGCTCGGCGAGAACACCGGCGCCACCAGCTACCACCTGCGCCAGCTCGCCGAGCACGGGTTCATCGAGGACGTCCCCGAGCGGGCTCGGGGGAGGGTGCGCTGGTGGCGGGCCCGCCACCAGGACATCCGGTTCCTGCCGCGCAGCGCCATGACCGAGGAGGCCCAAGCGGCCCTCGACCAGCTCACCGAGCTGAACGCGGCCGAGGACGACGAGGCGCTGGCCCGGTTCCAGCAGCGCCGCGCGGAGCTGGGCGGGTGGGGTGACGCGCTGCTGTTCTCCCGGGGCGCGCTCCGGCTCACCCCGGAGGAGCTGCTCGCCTTCTGGGAGGAGTACCTGGCGCTGCTGCTGCGCTACCGCACCGACGACCCCGACCGCGACGGCGGGACGACGCCGGGGGAGGCCCGGCGGATCCTGGTGCGGTTCCTGGCCTTCCCCGACGTCGACTGAGCCGGCCTCAAGCGGGCCGACCTGGAGCGGGCCGACCGGGACCGGGCCGACCTGGACCGGGCCCGATCACGCCCCGGCCAGGGCCACCTCGTCCGGCGCGGGCTGGGCGAACTGGGTGCGGTGCAGCTCGGCGTAGCGGCCGTCGCGGACCATCAGCTCGGCGTGCGTGCCGCGCTCGACGACCCGGCCGTCCTCCAGCACCAGGATCTGGTCGGCGGCGCGGATGGTGGACAGCCGGTGCGCGATCACGATCGCGGTGCGCCCGGCCAGCGCCTCGCCCAGGGCCTCCTGGACGGCGGCCTCCGAGGTGGAGTCCAGGTGCGCGGTGGCCTCGTCGAGCACCACCACCCGGGGCCGGGCCAGCAGCAGCCGGGCGATGGTGAGCCGCTGGCGCTCGCCGCCGGAGAGCCGGTAGCCGCGCTCGCCGACCACCGTCTCCAGCCCGTCGGGCAGCGAGCCGACCAGGTCGGCCAGCCGGGCCCGGCCCAGCGCGTCCCACAGCTCGTCGTCGGTGGCGCCCGGGCGGGCCAGCACCAGGTTGGCCCGGATGGTGTCGTGGAACAGGTGCCCGTCCTGGGTGACCAGGCCGATCGCGCCGCGCACCGTGTCCGACGACAGGTCGCGCACGTCCACCCCGCCGATCCGGACCGCCCCCGCGTCGACGTCGTAGAGCCGCGGCAGCAGCTGGGCGATGGTGGACTTGCCGGCCCCGGAGGAGCCGACCAGGGCGATCATCCGGCCCGGCTCGGCCCGGAACGACACCCCGTGCAGCACCTGCTCGCCACCCCGGCTGTCCAGCTGCGCGACCTCCTCCAGCGAGGCCAGCGACACCTTGTCGGCCGACGGGTAGGCGAACTCCACGCCGTCCAGCTCCACCGCGAGCGGGCCGTCGGGCAGCGGGCGCGGGTCGGCCGGCTCGGCGATCAGCGGTGGCAGGTCGAGCACCTCGAACACCCGCTCGAAGCTGACCAGCGCGCTCATCACCTCGACCCGGGCGCTGGCCAGTGCGGTCAACGGGGCGTAGAGCCGGGTGAGCAGCAGCGCGAGCGCCACCACGTCGCCCGCGGCCAGCCCGCCGGTGATCGCCAGGTAGCCGCCCACCCCGTAGACCAGCGCCAGGGCCAGCGCCGAGACCAGGGTCAGCGCCGAGATGAACACCCACTGCACCATCGCGGTGCGCACGCCGATGTCGCGGACCCGAGCCGCCCGGGCGACGAACTCGCGGGTCTCCTCGGCGGGCCGGCCGAACAGCTTGATCAGGGTGGCGCCGGGCGCGGAGAACCGCTCGGTCATCTGGTTGCCCATCGCGGCGTTGTGGTCGGCGCCCTCGCGCTGCAGGGACGCCAGCCGGCGCCCGATCCGCCGGGCCGGGATGACGAACACCGGCAGCAGCACCAGCGCCAGCAGCGTGACCTGCCAGGACAGGCTGACCATGACGACCACGGTGAGGGCGAGGGTGACCACGTTGCCCACCACCCCGGACAGCGTGTCGCTGAACGCCCGCTGGGCCCCGATCACGTCGTTGTTGAGCCGGCTGACCAGCGCGCCGGTGCGGGTGCGGGTGAAGAACGCGACCGGCTGGCGCTGCACGTGGTCGAACACCGCCGCGCGCAGGTCGAGGATCAGGCCCTCGCCGAGCGTGGCGGACAGCCAGCGCTGCACGATCCCCAGGCCGGTCTCGGCCACCGCGATCACCGCGATCAGCCCGGCCAGGCCGATCACCACACCCAGCGGACCGCCGTCGACGATGGCGTCCACGACCCGGCCGGCGAGCACCGGGGTGGCCACCGCCAGCACCGCCCCGACCACGCTGATCAGCAGGAACGTCAGCACCCGGGCCCGGTGCGGGCGGGCGAACGCGGCGATCCGGCGCAGCGTGGCCATCGAGAACGGCCGGGTCTCGCCGTGGTCGTTCGACACCCGGTACAGCTCGTTCCAGGCGACCATTTCCATGCTCATCGCGTGCTCCCTCCGGTGCGGTGGCCAGTGTGCTACCGGCCACCGACAGTTCTCGCGCCTCGCCGGCCCCACGCTAGGAGCTGAACCTCGCTTCAGGTCAAACTCAGCGGGGTCCGGCTCCGTGGCGACCGCCGTCCGACGGGTGGGACCGCGGGGAGGAGGGGGACTCATCGGAGCGGGGTGCGCCCCGGCGTCAGGACGGCCGCGCGGAGATCGGGTCTGGAAGGGTGGCACCGGGCCCGACGGGGTACGTCGGACCGGGTGCGCACACTGACGGGCGAGGAGACGCCGTGACGACGACCGAACGGCCCCGGCGGGGCCGCGGTACCGCGATCGGCGAGGGCGTGACCTGGGCCGCCCGCTGGAGCCTGCGGATCGTGCTGGTTGCGGCCGGGCTGTGGGTGCTGGCCTGGGTGGTCGGCCAGCTGTGGTCGATCGTGCTGCCGCTGGTGCTGGCCACGATCCTGGCGACGGTGCTCTGGCCGCCGACGAGGTGGTTGCGCAAGCGCCGCTTCCCGCCGGCCGCGGCCGCGGGCACCGTGCTGCTGCTCGGCCTGCTGGTGCTGGCCGGCATGGTGGCGCTGATCACCACCTCGATCCTGGGCAGCATCGACGAGATCGCGACCAGCGCGGGCGGCGGCATCGAGGCGATCCAGGACTGGCTGTCCGGGCCGCCGCTGAACCTGCAGCAGACCCAGCTCGAGGCGGCCCTGCAGACCGCCACCCAGCAGCTGCAGACCAGCATCTCGACGATCTCCACCGGGGTGCTGACCGGCGTGGCCGGTGTGGCGTCCGGGGTGATCACCGGGCTGCTGACGCTGGTCATCGCGTTCTTCCTGATCAAGGACGGGCCGCGGTTCCTGCCCTGGCTGAGCACGGTGGTCGGGCCCGGTGTCGGCGGGCACGTGTCCGAGGTGATGCGGCGGGTGTGGAAGACCCTCGGCGGGTTCATCCGCACCCAGGCCGTGGTCAGCCTGGTCGACGCCGTGCTGATCGGGGCCGGCCTGTTCTTCCTCGGTGTCCCGCTGGCCCTGCCGCTGGCCGTGCTGACCTTCCTCGGCGGGTTCGTGCCGATCGTCGGCGCGATCGTGGCCGGGGCGCTCGGCGTGCTGGTCGCGCTGGTCAGCAACGGGTTCACCACCGCGCTGATCGTGCTGGCGATCATCATCGTCGTGCAGCAGCTGGAGGGCAACGTGCTGCAGCCGATGCTGCAGTCGCGCAGCCTCGGGCTGCACGCGGTGGTCGTGCTGCTCGCGGTGACCGCCGGCGGCACGCTCTTCGGCATCCCCGGTGCGTTCCTGGCCGTGCCGGTGGCGGCCACCGCCGCGGTGGTGCTGCGCTACCTCAGCGATCGGGTCGACGCCCGGGTCGCCGGTGGCGCCCCGCCGAAGGTCGACCCGGCCCTGGAGATCATGGAGGTGGTCGGGGCGGTCCCGGGAGCCCCGAGCCCGGACGCGACGCAGCCCGGCCCTGCCCGCCGGCCCGCGGACCCCGGCCCCGGCCAGCCCCCGCCCGACGATCCCGATTCCCGCGGGCCCGACCCGGCCGACCCGCGGTCGGACATGTCCGAGGTCGCCCCGCGCTCCGCGGCGGAGACGGAGCCCGAGAGCGCGGCGCACCCGGACCGGGCGATCGCGGAGACGGAGGAGGCCGACCGCAGCCGGCGACCCGGTTCCGCGGACGGTGACGTGCGCGGCGGCTGAGCGCAACGGCCCCGCCCGGCGGCTGCCGGGGTCCGGCCCGCGCCCCGGTTACACCACGACGCGCATCGGCCGGCCGCGCTCGTCCGGGTCGCCGCCGAGCACCTCGGCGCGCCCGGCCGCCCACCGCTGCGCCGACCACGCCGCGGCCAGTGCGTCCAGCACGTCGTCCAGCCCGGTCCCGGTGGGCAGGTCGGCCAGCGCGGCGGCCGGGTCCAGCCAGCCGGCCAGCGCCGCGATCCGCTGACCGGCGCCGCGGGCGGTGCGCTTGGCGGCGAACGCCACGTCCGGCGCGAG
>DASQMQ010000464.1:0-11636 GCA_035645455.1 Pseudonocardia sp. | reverse complement strand
GTACACGATCAAGGCGAAGGCCGGCTCCGGGCTGTTCCACGGTCCGGACAGCCCCTACTTCGGCCGCACCCGGGCGGAGTTCTGGTTCCGCACCGCCGACGACGCCCGCGCCGCCGGCCTCACCGGCTGGACCCCCCGCCGCCGCACCCCCGACTGACCCTCTCCCCGCACCCTCCCCACGTCAGGAAAGCCACCCTCAGGGCGGATCACGCCCTGAGGGTGGCTTTCTGGCCTTCGGGCCGGGGGAGGGGTCAGCGGGAGCGGAGGGCTTCGCGGAGGGTGACCCGGGCGCCGGTGCGCAGGATCGAGTTCTCGTAGATCCGGGCGGCCACCCGGACCACCGCGACGATCGCGGCCAGCGCGATCAGCGCGGCCACCGCCACCTCCCACAGCGGTGCCGCGCCCAGGGCGTAGCGGGCCGGCATGATGGTCTGGGAGAACAGCGGGACGAACGACAGCGCCGCGGCCAGCCCGTTGCGCGGGTCGCTGGGCAGCAGGTTGAGCGTCAGGATGAACGGGATGATCAGCACGAAGATCATCGGCGCGAGCACCGACTGCAGCTCCTCCTGGCGCGACACCGTCGAGCCGATCGCCGCGTAGACCGCGGCGAACAGGAAGAACCCGATCAGGTACCAGACGACCATCATGACGAACATGCCGGCCGCCGCGGTGGGCACGGTGAGCACGCCGGTGACCACGCCGGCCAGCACGCCGATGACGCCCAGGATGAGCAGGTTCAGCAGCCCGACCGCGCCGAGCCCGAGCACCTTGCCGGCCAGCAGGTGCTGCGGCTTGATGGTGGCCAGCAGCAGCTCCACCACCCGGCTCTGCTTCTCCTCCACCACGCCGCTGGCCACGGCCTGGGCGTAGTTCAGCGAGATGAACAGCAGCACCGTGCCGACGATGGCCACCGCGAGCTGCTGGCCGCGGGCGGGGTCGACCGGCTCGGTGGTGGCCACCGACACCTCCGACTGCGCGGCCAGCCCGGCCGGGTCGATGCCGGCCCCGCTCAGCGCCTCGTTGAGGGCCTGCTGCTGCACGGCGGTGGTCACCAGGGCCTGCAGCTCGCCACTCACCGAGTCCCGGCCGAGCAGCTCGTAGCCGCCCGCGCTGCCGGTGAGCAGGGCGTCGAGCTCGTCCGCCTCGACCTGGGCCCGGCCGGCGCCGTCGTCGACCTCGGTGACGGTCAGCTCGAGGTCCTGCAGCCGGGCGGTCTGCTCCAGGGCCGGGGTCAGCGCCGCGGTCTCGGCGGTGACGCCCAGCGTGTGGCTGGAGTTCTGCGCGGAGATGAACACGCCGATCCCGCCGACCGCGGCGAACAGCACCAGGGTGATCAGGATGCCGATCAGGAAGGCCCGCGACCGCACCTGGGTGACGAACTCGCGGCGGGCCACCAGCAGGACGGCCTGGCGGCCGGTCAGCGGCGCACTCACGACGCCACCGCCGCGGCCGGCACGGACGACTGCACGACGTCGCGGTACAGCTCGGTGAGCGGTGGTCGCCACCGGCGGAACTCGTGCACCGGCCCGGCGGCCAGCGCCGCCTTCAGCACGGTCTGGTCGTCGGTCTCCGGAGCCAGCCGCAGCCGGACCGCGGTGCCGGGCGAGTCCAGCACCTGCACGCCCGGCAGCCCGACCGCCCACCCGGGCGGTGGGCCGTCCACGTCGATCACCATGCCGGTGTCGCGGGCGCGCAGGTCGTCGACGCTGCCCACGGCGACCATCCGGCCGGCGGAGATGATGCCGATCCGGTCGCACAGCCGCTCCACCAGCTCCAGCTGGTGGCTGGAGAAGATCACCGGGACGCCGGCGTCGGCCTTGTCCCGCAGCACGCTGCTCATCACCTCGACCGCGGTCGGGTCCAGCCCGGAGAACGGCTCGTCGAGCACCAGGACCTCCGGGTCGTGGGCCAGCGCCGCGCACAGCTGGACGCGCTGCTGGTTGCCCAGCGACAGCTTCTGCACCTCGTCGCCGACCCGCGGGCCCACGCCGAGCCGCTCGGTCCAGTGCTCCACCGCGGCCGCGGCCTCGGTCTCGGTCAGCCCGTGCAGCCGGGCCAGGTAGCGCAGCTGGTCGCCGACCTTCATCTTCGGGTACAGCCCGCGCTCCTCGGGCATGTACCCGATCCGCCGGCGCAGGTCGGCGTCGACCGGGCGGCCCTGCCAGCGCACCTCCCCGGCGTCGGGGGTCAGCACGCCCAGCACGATGCGCATGGTGGTGGTCTTGCCGGCGCCGTTGCTGCCGACGAACCCGAACAGCTCGCCCGGCCGCACCGAGAACGTGACGTCGTCGAGCGCTTGCAGGCTCCCGAACCGCTTGCCGATCCCCCCGATGTCCAACATGGGCTCGACCCTATCGGGTGACGTCCGGCGGTTCGGCCGGTGTTGCCGCCGGTCAGCCGGGGCCGAACGGCAGCGAGATGCCGTAGCCGCGGATCTTGCGGTAGATCGTGGCCCGGGACATCCCGAGCTGGCGGGCGGCCTCGGCCTTGTTGCCGTCGTTGTCCAGCAGCGCGTCGACGATGGCGTCGCACTCGATCGACTCCAGCGGGGTGAGCACCCGGCGGGTGACCGCCCGGGCCTCCGGCGGCAGGTCGGCCGGGGTGAGCTCGCCGGCCCGGCGGTGCGCCACGGTCTTGCGCAGCACCTGGTAGAGCTGCTCGACGTTGCCCGGCCAGCGGTTGCGCATGAGCACCCGCAGCGCGTTCGGCGAGCAGGTCAGGTCGCCGCCCCGGGTGAGCCGGGCGAGCAGGTGCGGGACCAGCTCGGCGACGTCCTCGACGTGGTGGCGCAGCGGCGGCACGGTCACCGTGCGGGGGAACAGGTCGAGCAGGTCGGCCGGACCGGCGCCGGCGTCCACCGTGGCCACCACCCAGGGCCGCTCGGAGTCGGGCGACTCGCGGTGCGGCTCCAGGGCGTCGGCGAGGGCCTGGCTGCCCTCCGCGGGAAGCCGGTCCACGTGGGTGAGCACCAGCGTGCCGCCGCCGGTGTCCAGCTCCTCGATGATCTCGGCGATCCACCGGGCGTCGTAGTCGTCGGCGTCCATCACCCGCAGGTGCGCGGCCGGGGTGCGCATCTGGTGGGTGGCCCGGGCGACGGTGGTCTTACCGGTGCCCGGCTCGCCCTCCAGGACCAGCCACTCCCGGTTCTGGAAGTGCCGGTCGACGGCCTGGCAGCACTTGGTCCAGCGCAGGCCGGAGCCGACCGCGGCCGGCAGCTGGGCCGGCGGCGGCAGTTGCGCCGGCTGCCCCCGGGCCGGGGTCGCGTCCGGGGCGGCCAGCTGCACGTGCAGCACGCCGCCCGCGGCGCCGCGCTGCGTCCAGCTGGTCTTGCCCTGCACCCGGGCCACCGCTCCGCTGGGCAGGTCGACCAGCTTGAGCCGGTTGCCCGAGTTCAGCGCCTCGATCGCGCCGGAGACCAGCGCGGCGTGGTCGGCCGGGTCGAGCAGCTCCCGGGCGTGGTCGTTCATCATCACCAGGTCCGGGCTGACCCCGAGCACCGCGCCGCGGCTGCGCCGGCAGGCGGTCAGGTAGTCGTGCAGCAGGGCCAGCTCCAGCGGTCCGGACTGGTCGAGCAGGGACCCCTCGATCTGCCGGGCGATCCGGGACACCGCCATCGCCATGAACCGGCCGGCGTCGGGCCGCCAGCAGGTCAGGTCGACCACGCCGAGCAGCTTGCCCGTCACCGGGTGCCATATCGGGGCACCGGCGCAGGCCAGGTCGGCCAGGTTCTCCACGTAGTGCTCGTGGCCGTAGACCTGGACCGGGCCGCGGCCCTCCAGCGCGGTGCCGATGCCGTTGGTGCCGATGAACCGCTCGGCGTAGGAGAAGCCGGGGGCCAGCCAGACCTTGTCCAGGTGCTGGTGCAGCGCCGAGTCGCCGGTCCGCCGCTCCAGGACGACGCCGTCGGCGTCGGTGAGGATGACGCTGACCGGCTCGGTGGCCAGCTGGTCGGCGACGTCGGTGAGCACCGGGCGGGCGGCGCGGGTGAGCGGGGAGTCGGGCTCGGCGTCGAACTCGCAGGACAGCTCGACGTCGTCGGTGGCGACGTCCCACTCCCGCGAGCGCGTCCACGAGGCCAGGATGGTGTCGCGCACCGCGCCGGCCTCGACCGAGTGGTCCACCAGGAACGAGGTCCGGGCGCGCACCAGCTCGTCGACCGTCCGATCGGCACGGCGGGCCGGACGGACTACGGGTTCCTGGTTCGAACGGATCACCAGGTTGCCCCCCTCGTTGCAGCCGCCACTCCGCGTTCCTGCAGAGCAGGCGCTGCGAACGGTACCGCCTGCTGGAACCGAGCAGGGAGCCACAAACGGGTCAGAGTCTCATATTGAGACCCCCTGACCTGCGGCGGGGAGGTGTGATTCGGGGCACGGGACATCCTGTGAGCCGAGCGGCCCGCGCACCGAGCGGCTCCACGTCCCGGCCCACGTCCGCCACCGGGCCACCCGCGCCGGACCGGTTCGGCGGGCGGGGCGGACCACGCGACCCGTTCCGCGCGCCCGCGCCGTGCCGAGCGGAACCCGGCCCACACCGGAGTGAGGAGACGACGTGAGTCGCCAGAGCTTGGCCAAGGCTCATCAGAAGATCCAGGAACTCGCCTGGGAGCCGCAGTACCACGAGCCGTACATGAAGTACGGGACCGACTACACCTTCCGCAAGGCGTCCAAGAAGGACCCCCTCAAGCAGGTCCTGCGGTCCTACTTCCCGATGCAGGAGGAGAAGGACCACCGCGTCTACGGCGCCTCCGACGGCGCCATCCGCGGCAACATGTTCCGCCAGGTCCAGGAGCGCTGGCTGGAGTGGCAGAAGCTGTTCCTGTCGATCATCCCGCTGCCCGAGATCTCGGCCGCCCGGTCGATGCCGATGCTGTTCCACGTGGTGCCGAACCCGGAGCTGCACAACGGGCAGGCGATCCAGATGATCGACGAGGTCCGGCACTCGACGATCCAGCAGAACCTCAAGCGCCTGTACATGAACAACTACATCGACCCGGCGGGCTTCAACAACAGCCTGCGCAACTTCCAGGGCGACTACTGCGGCACCATCGGCCGCCAGTTCGCCGAGGGGTTCATCACCGGGGACGCGATCACCGCGGCCAGCATCTACCTGACGATCGTCGCCGAGACGGCCTTCACCAACACCCTGTTCGTGGCGATGCCCGCGGAGGCCGCCGCGAACGGTGACTACCTGCTGCCCACGGTGTTCCACTCGGTCCAGTCCGACGAGTCCCGGCACATCTCCAACGGCTACGCCACGCTGCTGATGGCGCTGTCCGACGAGGACAACCGCCAGCTGCTCGAGCGCGACCTGCGCTACGCGTGGTGGAACAACCACCGGGTGGTGGACGCGGCCATCGGCACGTTCATCGAGTACGGCACCAAGGACCGGCGCAAGGACCGCGAGTCCTACGCCGAGATGTGGCGCCGCTGGATCTACGACGACTACTACCGGTCGTACCTGGTGCCGCTGGAGAAGTACGGCCTGGTCATCCCGCACGACTTGATCGAGGAGTCGTGGAAGCAGATCTGGGAGAAGGGCTACGTCCACGAGGTCGCGCAGTTCTTCGCCACCGGTTGGCTGGCCAACTACTGGCGCATCGACGCGATGACCGACACGGACTTCGAGTGGTTCGAGTACAAGTACCCGGGTTGGTACGACAAGTACGGCGCCTGGTGGGAGAACTACAACCGGCTGGCCACGCCGAACGGGCACAACCCGATCGTGTTCGAGGACGTCGACTACGTCTACCCGGCCCGGTGCTGGACCTGCATGGTCCCCTGCCTGGTCCGTGAGGACATGGTCACCGCCCAGGTCGAGGGCCAGCACCGCACCTACTGCCACGAGGTGTGCCGCTGGACCGACGTCGAGGCGTTCCGCCCGAGCTACCAGGGCCGGGACACCCCGAACATGGGCCGGCTGGTCGGCAAGCGCGAGTGGGAGACCCTGTACCACGGCTGGAACTGGGCCGACGTGGTCTCCGACATGGGCTTCGTCCGCGACGACGGCAAGACGATGACCGCCCAGCCGCACCTGGACCTGGACCCCAAGAAGATGTGGACGCTGGACCACATGCGGCGGTGTCCGCCGCTGCAGAGCCCGAACGTGTTGTTCAACGAGATGAGCGACGCCGACCGCGCCGCCTACGTCGCTGACTACAACAAGCAGGGCCCCGCCGGCCGTCCGGCACCCGCCTCGAACGCCTGAGCGCGGGTCAGGTGAGGGGGAGGGGCCGGCGACTCCATCGTCGGTCCTTCCCCTGCCATGCCCGAACTCACGCACCACTGCGCTGATCAGCGCTGTCCGGCGCTGTCCGGCCCTCCGGGAGAGGCGATCCATGGGTGAGAAGCACGTCGTCCGGTTCGAGCCGGTCGGGATCGAGATCGAGGTCGACGAGGACCAGACGATCCTGCGGGCGGCAGCCGAGCAGGGCGTCCAGCTCATGCACGGCTGCAAGGAAGGCCAGTGCGCGGCCTGCAAGTCCTTCGTGCTCGAGGGCGAGGACATCGAGCTCGACAAGTACTCGACCTTCGCGCTGCCCGACTACGAGAAGGAGGAGGGCTCGACCCTGCTCTGCCGGGCGCACGCCTACGAGGACCTGGTCATCGAGCTGCTCAACTACGACGAGGAGATCATCCGGTCCGGCCTGCCGCTGCGGAAGGGCGTGGCCGAGGTGGTGTCCAACGAGCCGGTCACCCACGACCTGCGCCACCTGGTGCTGAAGCTGATCGAGCCGGCGGAGATCAAGTTCTTCCCCGGGCAGTACCTGGACATCACCGTCCCGGACACCGCGGAGAGCCGGTCGTACTCGATGGCCAACGTCCCCGACCGGGACGGCGGGGTCTTCGAGTTCGTGATCAAGGTCTACCCCAACGGCCTGTTCTCCGAGTTCCTCGCGACCAAGGTGGCGGTCGGCGACCGGCTGGAGGTGGAGGGCCCGTTCGGCACCTTCACGCTGCGCGAGAGCCGGACCTCCCCGCTGGTGTTCGTGGGCGGTGGGGCGGGGATGGCGCCGGTCCTCGGGCTGCTGCGGTCGATGGCCGACCGCGGGATCGACCGGCCGGCCGTCTTCTACTACGGCGCCCGCCAGCGCCGCGACCTGTGCTTCGAGGAGGAACTCCGGGCCCTGCAGGCGCGGCTGCCCGGGTTCCGGTTCGTCCCGGCGCTCTCCGAGCCCGTCGACGAGGACCAGTGGGACGGCGAGGTCGGGATGGTCACCGACGTCCTCGCCCGCCTCGAGCCGGACCTGGCCGGCCGGGACGCCTACGTGTGCGGCCCGCCCCCGATGGTCGACGCCGCCATCCCGGCGCTGACCAGGCTCGGCGTGCGCGAGGACAACATCTTCTACGACAAGTTCACCACCACCGGTGAGCAGGAAGGCGAGGATTCATGACCGCATCGACCGCGGGCACCGAACGCCCGGAGCGGAGCGTCCCCAAGCCGCACTTCACCGACGCCGAGGCCGGGGCCCGGGAGTTCCCCGACTCCGGGCCGGGCGCCCGTCGCTACAACTACTACAAGCCGGCCAAGCGCAAGCAGACCCACTACGAGGACGTCACCGTGGACGTCCAGCCCGACCCGCGGCACTACCTGTCGCAGGGCTGGATCTACGGCTTCGCCAACGGCGAGGCGGGCTACCCGCTGCACTGGACCAAGCTCAAGGCCTGGGGCGTGGACAAGCCCGAGCCGGTGCGCGGCCCGGGCAGCGGCGGCATGCAGGTCGTCGAGTGGCCCGCGCACGGCTGGCACGAGTTCCGGGATCCCAACGAAGAGTGGGAGATGACGTTCTACCGCTACAACGCGAACGTCGTCCGCCAGGTCAACCAGAACATCGACAACGCCCGCGAGGGCAAGTCGTTCGAGCAGTGGACGCCGAACTGGGTCCGGTTCGTCGAGCGCAACGTCGGCGCCTGGATGCACATCGAGCACATCCTCGGGCTCTACGTGTTCGCCGCCTGCAACCGGTCCGGGCCGACCAACATGCACAACACCGCGATGGCGGTGAACAGCATGCACAAGATCCGGTTCGCGCAGGACCTGGCGCTCTACAACATGACGCTGACCGAGGAGATCGAGGGCTTCGACGGCACCGCCCACCTGGACGCGTGGAACAACGACCCGGCCTGGCAGGGCGCCCGCAAGGTCACCGAGCGGCTGACCGCGGTCGACGACGACTGGGGCGAGTCGATGTTCGCCGCGAACGTCGTCTTCGAGCCGCTGATCGGCGAGCTGTTCCGCAGCAACCTGGTGATGCAGGCCGCCGCGCAGAACGGCGACTTCGTGACCCCGTCCGTGGTCGGCGCCGCCGAGCACGACTTCTCCCAGCGCGACCTGCGCTGGACCCAGGCCTGCTTCGGCCCGCTCAGCGTGGACCGCGAGTTCGCCGACCACAACAAGGCGCTGATGCAGGGCTGGCTGGCCGACTGGGTCCCGCAGTGCCTGGAGGCGGCCCGCACGATGCAGCCGCTGTGGAGCATGCCGGACGCGAAACCGCCGCGCTTCGAGGACAGCCTCGACCGGGCCAAGAACCGGTTCGCCGGAATCGTGACCGACCTCGGACTGGAGATCCCGAAGGAGCTGAAGCTGTGACCGGATTCAAGACCGCCGAGAGTCCCTTCAAGGCGGACAGCACCCCGTCGAACAAGGCCGGCGTGACCCTGATGAACAACCAGGTCGGCACC
Source organism: Pseudonocardia sp. (assembly GCA_035645455.1). Classification (GTDB taxonomy): domain Bacteria; phylum Actinomycetota; class Actinomycetes; order Mycobacteriales; family Pseudonocardiaceae; genus Pseudonocardia. Next base: position 2,958 of record DASQMQ010000464.1, on the reverse strand, counting down.
GTCGTGGCCGATGTGATGAGCCGCCAGGAGAACGTCACCGTCACCCACCTGCCGTCGATGATCCGGGTCGACTGCGTGGGCCGGATGGACTTCGTCTACGACGAGATCTCCGAGGCGCTCGGCGAGGAGGAGGGCTTCTACGACGCCGCCGAGTTCGAGGAGAACATGTCCACGCACTACGGAAAGATGATCCACATGGACGACCGGACCGTGATGTTCGGGAGTCTGGAGGAGGCCGCCGAGTTCATCGGCGACATGCTCCCGCCCGAGGTCACCCGGAGCTGACCCGGTCCTTCCCCGTTCGACTCCCGGCCGTCGCCGCCGCAATCCGGCGTGCGGCGGCGGCCGGGCCGCACGTCCGTCGTCCCACCCCGCGCAGCAGACGATCCCGATTCCAGGAGGACCGGTGGCCAAGGAACTCAAGTTCGGACAGGAAGCCCGCGACCTGCTCAAGGCCGGTGTCGACCAGCTGGCCGAGGCGGTCAAGTCGACGCTGGGCCCCAAGGGCCGCAACGTCATCCTGGAGAAGATCACCGGCTCGCCGGAGGTGACCAACGACGGCGTCACCATCGCCCGCGAGATCTACCTGCGCGACCCGTTCGAGAACATGGGCGCGCAGATCCTCAAGGAAGCCGCGATCAAGACCAACGACACGGTCGGCGACGGCACCACGACCGCCACGGTGATGGCCCAGGCCATCGTCCGGGAGGGCGCCAAGGCGATCGCGTCGGGCGGCAACCCGGTCCTGGTCAAGCGCGGGATCGACGTGGCGGTGGCGGCGATCGTCGAGCACCTGTCGACCGTCGCGCACCCGGTGGACAGCCTGGAGCACCTCTCCCGGGTGGCGGCGATCTCGGCCAACGACGACGAGGCCATCGGCTCGGTCGTGGCGAAGACCCTGCACACCGTCGGCGACGACGGCGTGATCTCCGTGGACGACGGCCCGGTGCTGGGGCTCTCGGTGAGTTTCGTGGAGGACTTCGAGTTCGACAACGGCTACGTCTCGCCGTACCTGGTCACCGACCCGGGCAGCATGACCGCGGTCCTCGACGACTGCTACCTGCTGATGAGCGCCGAGAAGATCAACGACGTGCGCCAGCTGATGCCGGTGCTCGAGAAGCTGATGCGCGACCCCAAGCCGTTGGTGATCATCGCCGAGAAGGTGGAGGGCACCGCGCTGCAGATGCTGGTGCACAACCACGTCAACGGCCACATCCGGGCCACCGCCATCCAGGCGCCCGGGTTCGGCGAGAAGCGCGTGCACATGCTGGAGGACATCGCCGCGCTGTGCGGCGGCAAGGTGCACTCCAAGGCGTCGTCGTTCGCGCTGGACCAGATGGGCGTCGAGCACCTGGGCCGGGCCGCGCAGGTCCGCGCCACCAACGAGCACACCGCGATCATCGGCGGGCTCGGGGCCGCGGACTCGGTCGAGCGGCGGCTGAGCCAGCTGCGCGCCGAGATGGCCCGGGCCAGCATCGGCACCGACGAGGACTGGCTCAGCGAGCGCATCGCCCGGCTGTCGGGCAAGGCGGCGATCATCTCGGTCGGCGCGCCGACCAACGCCGAGCTCAAGGAGATCCGGCACCGGGTCGACGACTCCCTGCAGGCCACCCGGGCGGCCATGGCCGAGGGCATCGTGGCCGGCGGCGGGGCGGCGCTGCTGCACTCCGAGCAGGCGCTGGACTCCCTGGACGTGTCCGGCGACTACGAGATCGGGGTGGAGATCGTCCGCCGGGCGCTGACCGAGCCGGTGCACCTGATCGCCACCAACGCCGGCTACGACGGGGCCGACGTCGTCAAGCAGGTCTCCGACCTGGGCGTCGACCACGGATTCGACGCCCTGGAGGGCCGCTTCGGGGACATGGTCGAGATGGGCATCATCGACCCGCTGCGGGTGGTGCGCTCGGCCCTGCAGAACGGGGCCTCGGTCGCCGGGCTGATCCTGACCACGAACTCGCTGGTCGCCGAGGAGCAGACGCCCTGGAACAAGGCGCTGATGACCGAGTTCGGCCCGCTGGACGAGGGCATCCCGCAGCCCTCGCCGGACTCCAGCACCCCGCAGTCGCTGGGCCTCGGGCCGCAGGTCGGCTGAGCCCGCCATGTACACGGTCGGGGGCCGCGCGGTTCCGGTGGTGGACGCCCAGGTGCACGTCTGGGACGCCAGCCCGCACAACCAGGCGGCCCCCGCCGGCGAGTCCTACGCGCTGGACCTGCTGCGCCGCCACCGCGAGCTGGACGGCTCCGGGGTGCCCGCGCACGAAGCCGCCCGGGTCACCGAGCACAGCCTCAACCGGGACGTGTTCGGCGACGGGCACGTCGACCGGGCGGTGCTGCAGCCGGTGGTGCTGGGCGACCTGTTCGTGCTGGGGTTCAGCCCGCTGGAGTGGCACGCCGAGATGGCCGGCTGGATGCCCGACCGGTTCGTGCTGTCCGGCGAGCTGGACCCGACCGGCGGGCAGCCCGCCGCCCGCGGGCTGACCCCCCGGGTGCGCCGGTTCGACCTGCGCGGGATCACCCTGTGCGAGCGGCGGCGGCCGACCGGGCAGCTGCCGCTGGGTGACCCCTGGCTGCGCACGGTGCTGGCCCGGTGCGGGCAGGCCGGGGCGGACGTGGTCCACATCGGCGTGGGCCCGTCCACCCGGCCGGCGCCGTGGCGCAGCGCGGAGCTGCCGGCCGGCACCCGTCGGACCCGCGACCGGCCGCCGCGGGTGCCGCGCTGGGCCGAGCCGGTCCGGGCCGGGTCGGCCCGGCCGGTGCGCGAGCGCGCCTCGGAGCGGGTCGCGCCACCCGGGTTCGACGTCGCGCAGTTCCGGGCGCTGGCCGCCGCGCTGCCGCAGATCCGGTTCGTGCTCGGCGCGGGGTGCCTGCCCACCGCGCGGCTGTGCGCGCTGGCCGAGCTGCCCAACGTGCACGTGGTGCTCTCGGAGATCCTGCCGTGGACCGGGTCGCTGGACTTCG
>DASQMQ010000463.1:0-6078 GCA_035645455.1 Pseudonocardia sp. | reverse complement strand
GAGTTCGCGGACGAGCCCCGCGGCGAGGAGCCGGCCGACGAGGAGTCCGACGACGAGCAGATCGCCGTCGCACCGCGGGGCGGGGTGGACACCGGGGACGGGTCCGGCGCCGCGCTGCCGGTCGTGCTCGGTGGCCTCGGCGCCGCCGCGGTGGGCGCCACCGCCGTCGGCGCGATGGGTTCGGCGTCCCGGCGGCGGAGCTGACCGTGCCCGCACCGTCCGCGCACCGCTCCCGCCTGCTTCCGGCGGGGGCGGTGCTCGTGCTCGCCCTGCTCAGCGGCTGCGGCGGCGAACCCTCGGCCCCGGCCGGTGCGGCCGGGGCTCCCGCGGCGGCGCCGCCGGTGGGCGCGGCACCGGTGGCGCCCGCGTCCGGGCTGCCCGAGTCGCGTCCGGCCCGGCTGCGGATACCGTCGATCCGGGTCGACACCACGACGACGGGCCTCGGCCTGCGGCCCGACGGCAGCCTGGAGGTGCCCCCGGACGGCGCGACCGCCGGCTGGTACACCGGCTCGCCCACGCCCGGCGAGCTCGGCCCGGCGGTGCTCGCCGCGCACGTCGACTGGAAGGGCCAGCGGGGCGTCTTCTACGACCTGCGCGACCTGGCGCCCGGCGACGAGGTGACCGTCGACCGCGAGGACGGGCGGACCGCGCGGTTCTCGGTCGCCCGGGTCGAGCAGTACCCGAAGGACGAGTTCCCGACCGAGGACGTCTACGGCGACGTCCGCTCCCCGCAGCTGCGGTTGATCACCTGCGGCGGCGACTTCGACGACGAGGCGCGCAGCTACCGGGACAACGTCGTGGTCTACGCCGAGCTGACCGGCCCGGCCTGAGCGCCGGGATCAGCTCGCCGTGGCGTCGGGCGCGGCGTCGGTGCGGGGGCGGCGGGCGTCGTAGGGCCTGCCGAACGTGACCGGCACCCCCGGGCTCCACAGCACCGAGTCCGGCGCCCGCCCGGTGATCCCGGGCAGCCCGGCGGCCGCGACCAGGTCGTCGTCGAGGTGCCGCAGGCCGGCGGTGTGCAGTGGCCACGGGCCGTGGTGGTTGGGCACGTAGAGCGTGCGGCCGTAGCGGCGCACGTGCAGTCCCCAGCGGGCGGTGAGGAAGTCGGCCAGCGGGTCGGGGCGGGCGATGGGGTCGCCCGGGCGCACCACCACCCGGCCACCGGCGCCGCGCGGGCCCGGGAACCGGCGCGCCGTCGTGTACTCGATCTCACCGGCCCGGTACCGGACCTGCATCCGGGCCCAGGTGTACGGCAGTCCGAACACCGCGCGGGCGCCGAGCACCACCGCCAGCCGGGCCGCCTCCAGGGAGCGGAACACCACACCGCGCCGGCCGGTGGCGTCGACGCTGTAGAGCCGCACGTTGGTCTCGGCGAACGTGCCGAGCCAGGGGATCCCGGGCCCGGCGCCCACGCCGGCTCCCACCATCCGGAACGGGACGAGCCCGACCCAGGTCACGCCGTCCACCGTGTCCGGCTGCGTCCCGGCCGGTAGCAGCGGCTCGACCAGCGCGGGATCGACCTGCCAGTGCAGGAAGGTGAGGTCCTGCCAGTGCTGGACCATGATCGGGCGCCCGGCCAGCGGGGGTGCCGGATCGGTGAGCGACTGGGGAGACGGGTCCGGAGCAGGCATTCGTCCATTCTGTCGCGATTCGACCGGTCGGCGTGCAGTGGACACCGCTCGCCGCTACCCGGGGCGCCGGACGGAACTCCGGTGAACTGCCCGGTGAGGGCTCGCCGTGTCGCCGGTTGTCGGAGCTGAGAAGCACCGGCAGTCGATCCCGAAGGAGTTCTCGATGACTGTGCGACGTCTGATCGGTGCCGCGTCTGCGGTCGGCGTGCTGTCCGCCGCTGCTCTGCTGGGCGCCGCCGGCCTGGCCTCCGCTCAGGAAGAGGAGAAGGAGTGGTTCACCCTCAGCGCTTCCGGCAGCGGTGAGGAGGAGGTCCCGGAGGGCTCCGGCGAGGAGGGCGCCGACCTGACCGCCAGCATCTCGCTCACCGAGGACGGCGAGATGACCTACACGGTCAGCGTCACCGGGAACTCCGAGGACATCACCGCCGCGCACATCCACAAGGGCAGGGAGGGCGAGAACGGCGACGTGGTCGTCGAGCTCGAGGCCGCCGCGGTGAACGACGGGGCCGCCGAGAAGATCGAGATCGAGGCCGGCCTGGCCAAGCGGATCATCGAGAACCCGCAGAACTGGTACATCAACACCCACTCGGAGAGCTTCCAGCCGCCGTCCGGCGTGGCCCGCGGCCAGCTGGCCGGCGAGGACGACGCCGCGAAGCCGACTCTGATCAACACCGGCACCGGCGGCCAGTTCGCCGCCGCCGACTCCGGCCCGGACGCCGTCGCGGTGATCACCGGATCCGTGCTGGTCGCCTCCGCCATCGGCGGAGCCGTGGTGCTGCGCCGCCGGGCCGGCCGCGACGACGCCTGATGGGCGTTCGCGTCGCCGGCCGCGCGGCCGCCTCGGGGCTGTTGCTCGCGCTGGTCCTGACGGCGTGTGGGACGCCGGCCGGGACCGCGGCGGCGCCCCTTCCGGTCGGGTCGGCGCCGACGGGGCCCGCCGCCTCGTCCGCGCCGGCCCGACCCGGTCCGTCGGGCAGCAGTTCACCGGCCAACGTGACGCCGGCCTCGGTCGAGATCGCCGGGGCCGAGCCGGCCCCGGTGGGGCTGGCCGCGGTCACCGACGACGGTGCGCTGAACGTGCCGCCGGAGATCGACCGGCTGGGCTGGTGGGTCGGCAGCAAGCCGATGGGTGCCACGGCGGGCACCACGCTGATCGCCGGGCACGTCGACTCCGCGGTCGCCGGCCTGGGCTACTTCGCCAAGCTGACCGAGCTGGCCGAGGGCGACCCGATCACGGTGACCGACGGCCTCGGCGAGGAGTGGGAGTTCGAGGTCAGCGACACCGTCCAGGTCACCAAGTCGGCGCTGCCGGAGGACCTGTTCGACACCACCGGCGAGCGCCGGCTGGCCCTGATCACCTGCGGTGGCGAGTTCGACCCGGCCACGGGCAGCTACACCGACAACTTCATCGTCTACGCCACCCCGGCGTGATCACCCGGCCCGCCGCGGCGGGCCCCGGGCGCCCCGGCAGGATGCGCGCATGCCGAGACTGCGCAGCGCCGCGATCCTGATGGTGTTGGCCCTGGTCGCGGTGGGTCTCGGCGGGCTGGCCGTGGTGGACCCGTTCCACCTGCGGCACGCGCGCTGGTTCACCATCGGGGCCGTCCTGCTGGCGGTGGTGCTGGCCACGGCCGCGTTCGCCGCCGTCGCCCGGCGCGGGCTCCTGCGGGGGTTCGTGCTGGTCGTCGGCGGCGTCGCGGTTCTGGGGTGGCTCGCGGTGGTGTGGATGGCCGCCCAGCTGGAGGTGGGCAGCACCGAGCCGACCCAGGTGGCCGACGGCGGCGGTCGTCGGCTGGTCGTGCTGCGCTCGGTGCCGGTGATCGACCCGTCCTACGCGGTCGTGGTCCGCTCCGGCGGCGGCCCGTTCGAGCAGGAGAGCCTGGTCTACCAGGGCCTGGAGGGCGGGCCGGAGCCGGCCGGGGTGCGGTTCATCGACTCCGACACCGTCGAGGTCACCGGGCAGGCCGGGTGCGCCTACCGGTCGGAGGTCGAGGCGGTCACGCTGGCCGTCGACCCGGTGCACCGCCCGCTGCGCCTGGACGGCTGCTGAGCCGGTTCACGGCGGCAGGTCGTCCAGGCCGACCGCGGCCGGGGCGATGGCGGTCGGCGGCACCAGGCCGCCGTCGCCGGGCTGCAGCACGACCATGACGAACCGGACCGGTTCGTCTCCCGCGCCGCTGTAGCGGTGCGGGGCGTGCGCCTGGAACAGCACCGTGTCGCCGGCCTCCAGCAGGTGCGAGGTACTGCCGATGCGCAGGCCCAGGCAGCCCGACAGCACCGAGAGCACCTCCCGGGTGCCCTTCGGGTGCGCGTCGCCGTCGAAGGAGTCGCCGGGCTGCAACGTCCAGTCCCACAGCTCCACGACGTCGGGCGGGTCGGTGCCGAGCCGCAGGACCGCCGCGCTGCCCGCCGCACTGCGCCACAGCCGGGGCGAATCCGCCGCGCGGCGCACCTCCACCCGCGGCTCGGCGTCCCCGTCGACCAGCTCGGCCACCTCCACCCGCAGCGCCGCGGCCAGCCCGACCAGGGTGGCCACGCTGGGGTTGCCGCGCGCGGACTCGATCTGCACGACCGTGGCCCGGCCGACCCCGGCCGCGGCGGCCAGCGCGTCGACGGTCATCCCCCGCTGCTGGCGCAGGGCCCGGACGTTGCGACCGACCGCGGCTGCCACGTGCTCCGAGGACGGCATGGGCGCCATCCTGCCGGAATCCGGCGGTCGACCGACCGCACCGTGACGGGGCCGACCGCGTCGACCGCGGGGCCGGCCTGCCGGGCCGGCCTACTGCCGCCAGGACGGCAACCAGAGCTGCGACTCCCACATCTGCGGGGTGATCGGCAGCCCGGTCAGGATCGGCCAGAGCCAGACGAAGTTCGCCACCACCAGCCCCACCCACAGCCCGACGACCAGCAGCCCGGTCTGCCGCCGCTCCTGCGACACCCCGGCCCGGCCGAGCACCTCGCCCATCACCAGCACGGTGGCCAGCACCAGGAACGGCGCCACCGGCGCCATGTAGAAGAAGTACATCTGCCGGTCGTAGGTGGCCAGCCACGGCAGGAAGCCCGCACCGTAGCCGACGAGCACCGCGGCGTAGCGCCAGTCGAACCGGGTCGCCACCCGCCACAGCGCCACGGCCAGCACCGCGAGCGCCGGCCACCACAGCGCCGGGGTGCCGATCAGCATCACCGCGTTCACGCAGCTGGAGCCGCCGCAGCCGGTCACGTCCTCGCCGGAGGCGTAGTGGTAGAGCATCGGACGCAGACCCATCGGCCAGGTCCACGGCTTGGACTCCCACGGGTGCATCCCGCTGCTGGTCGTGGTCAGGCCGGCGTGGAACTCCAGCACCTTGCCGTGGTAGTACCACAACGAGCGCAGCGCGTCGGGCAGGAACGACCACGGCCCGTCGGTGCCGACCTCGTCGCCCACCGCGTACCGGTCGATCGCGGTCTCGCTGCGGAACCAGGCCCACCAGGACGCCAGGTAGGCCAGCACCGGCACCAGCGCCAGCGCCCACAGCCCGGGCCCCAGGTCGCGCCGGATCGTGCCGATCCACGGGCGCGGGACCGCGGCCGCCCGCCGCCCGGTGACGTCCCACAGCACGACGAGCACCCCGAACGCGGCCACCCACCACACCGTCGACCACTTCACCGCGCAGCCCAGCCCGAGCAGCACCCCGGCGGCCAGCCGCCACCAGCGCACCCCCAGTCGCGGGCCCCACGGCGAGTCGGCCGCCCGGCCCTCGGCGACCACGACCGCCAACCGGGCCCGGACGTCGTCCCGGTCGCGGACCGCGGCGGCGAACGCGGCCAGCACGAACACCGCGGCGAAGGTGTCGAGCATGCCCATCCGGGACTGCACGTGGGACAGCCCGTCGCAGATCAGCAGCACCCCGGCGACCCCGCCGAGCAGCGTCGAGCGGGTCAGCCGGCGGGCCACCCGGACGACCAGCAGCACGGCCAGCACGCCGGACAGCGCCGCGGCCGCCCGCCAGCCCACGCCGTCGTAGCCGAGGACCAGCTCGCCCAGCGCGATCAGCTGCTTGCCCAGCGGCGGGTGCACGATCAGCTCGTAGCCGGGGTTGTCCTCGACGCCGCCGTTGCGCAGCATCTGCCAGGCCTGCGGGACGTAGTGCTTCTCGTCGAAGACCGGCGTGCCGCGGTCGGTCGGGGTACCCAGTCCGGTGAACCGGACCAGCGCGGCCACCAGGGTCAGCCCCAGGGTGACCAGCCAGCCGCGCAGCCGGTCGGTGGGCGCCGGGGGACCGAGCAGGACCAGCGGATCGGCCGGCCGCGGGGTGCGCGGCGGGCCGCCGCCGAGCGGCGGGTTGCCCTGCGGGGGTTCGTCCAGGGCCGGGCGCGCACCCGACCCCGCGGGGTCGGCGGTGCGGAGGCTCACACCGGCGATCGTAGGCTGCGCGACGTGCCCCCCGAGTCAGCGGACAGCCCGAAC
>DASQMQ010000462.1:0-6665 GCA_035645455.1 Pseudonocardia sp. | reverse complement strand
GGTCGACCGCGGCGGCCACGTCGTCGAAGGTGGCCGGCCAGCCGCCGTCGCCGCCGACCCGGCGGTACTCGACGTTCCACGCCGCCAACCCGGCCGCGGCCAGGTCCTCGGCCAGCGGCCGGCCCAGCTCCAGCCCGTAGGCCTGCCGCCAGAACCCGCCGTGCACCACGACCACCACGCCGCGCACCGGGCCGTCCCCGGCGGGCAGGGTGAGCTCCCCGAACTGGCTCGGATGGGGGCCGTACTCCAGCCGCTGCGGCCGACCCGGCTCCCCCGGTCCGGCCGGAGCGGGGCCGGGTGGACCGGCCGGGGCGGCGCAGGCGGTGATCAGCGGGGGCAGGGCCAGCACGGCGGCGCCGAGCGCCGCGAGCCGACCGAGGGCGTGGCGACGGGTCACCGGCCCAGCATCGCAGGCCCGGCCCCGGTCAGGGGGTCGCCGGGCGGGCCCAGCGGTCGGTGAGGACGCCCAGGGCCCCGAGGGCGACGGCGGCGGCGGTCGAGGCGCGCAGGACCTCCGGCCCCAACCGCACCGGGTGCGCACCGGCGGCGGTGAGGTCGGCCAGTTCGGCCTCGGACACCCCGCCCTCCGGCCCGACGACCAGCAGCACCTCGCCCGCGGTGGGCAGCGGGACGCCGGTCAGCCCGGTCCGGGCGGACTCGTGCAGCACCAGGGCGAGGTCGGCCGCGGTGGCGCGGCGGGCCAGGTCGGCGGTGCCGACCGGCTCGGCGACCGGCGGCACCCACGGTCGCCGGGCCTGCTTGGCCGCCTCCCGGACGGTCGCCCGCCAGCGGGCGAGGGCCTTGTCGCCGCGCGGACCGGCCTCCCACTTCGCGACGCAGCGGGCCGCCCGCCAGGGCACGATCGCGTCCACCCCGGCCTCGGTGGCCAGCTCCACCGCCAGCTCGCCGCGGTCACCCTTGACCAGGGCCTGGGCCAGGGTGATCCGGGGCGAGGGCGGGGCCAGCTCGATCCGGGCGGAGATCGTCAGCTCGACGAGATCCCGCCCGACCGCGACGACCTCGGCCCGGCCCAGCCCGCCGCGGCCGTCCGCGACCTGCACGGACTCCCCCACCCGCAGCCGCTTGACCGTCGCCGCGTGCCGCCCCTCCGGCCCGTCCAGCACCAGCGGTCCGGCCTCGGGGACCACGTCGACCAGGAACAGCGGGGCGGTGCTCACGCCCGCATCCTGCCCTGCCACGTCATGAGCGAGTGCCCTGCCCGGCGGCAGGAACCCGCTCACGAGGGGTCAGCGGCCGCGGGAACCCCGCAGCCGGGAGAAGATGCCGTGGCCGTTGCGGTTGCCGCCGACCAGGTCGGGCTGCTCCTCGCCGCGCAGCGCGGCGAGCTGGCGCAGCAGGTCGCTCTGCTCCCTGGTCAGGTGGGTCGGGACCGCGACGTCGACGTGCACCATCAGGTCGCCGTGACCGTCGACCCGGCCGGTGGAGCGCAGCCGGGGCATGCCCTTGCCGCGCAGCGTCTGCACCGCGCCGGCCTGGGTGCCCGGCTCGACGTGCAGCTCCTCCATGCCCTCCAGGGTGGGCAGCGGGAGGCTGGTGCCCAGCGCGGCCGCCGTCATCGGCAGCTGGACCGTGCAGTGCAGGTCGGCGCCGTCGCGGGTGAACAGCTCGTGCGGCTCCTCCTCGACCTCGACGTAGAGGTCGCCGGCCGGGCCGCCGCCCGAGCCCACCTCGCCCTGCCCGGCCAGCCGCACGCGCATCCCGTCGGCCACGCCGGCCGGGATCCGCACGCCCACCGTGCGCCGCGAGCGGACCCGGCCGTCGCCGGCGCACTGCCGGCACGGGTCCGGGATGATCTCGCCGAATCCGCGGCAGTTCGGGCACGGCCGGGAGGTGACGACCTGGCCGAGGAAGGAGCGCTGCACGCTCTGCACCTCCCCGCGCCCCGCGCAGATGTCGCAGACCGTGGGCGAGGTGCCCGGTGCGCAACCCGAGCCGGTGCACTCCGGGCACAGGACCGCGGTGTCCACGGTCAGGTCCTTGGCCACCCCGGTGGCGCACTCCTCCAGGGTCAGCGGCATCCGGATCAGCGCGTCGGCGCCGGGCTGGACCCGGCTGCGCGGGCCGCGCCCGCGCCCCCCGGGCTGGCCGCCGAAGAAGGCGTCCATGATGTCGCCGAACCCGAACGCGCCGAACTGGTCGCCGGCCCCGGCCCCGGCGCCCCCGCCGTTGCCCAGCGGGTCGCCGCCGAGGTCGACGATGCGCCGCTTCTCCGGGTCGGACAGCACCTCGTAGGCCGCGCTGACCTCGCGGAACCGCTCCTGCGCCGCCGGCTCCGGGTTGACGTCGGGATGCAGCTCCCGCGCGAGCTTGCGGTAGGCCCGCTTGATCTGGTCGGGCCCGGCGTCGCGCTCGACCCCGAGGGTCCCGTAGTAGTCCCGTGCCACCCTGGCGTTCCCCATGGTCCTTCTCGCTCGGTCAGATCAGCTCGGCGAAGCCGGCTGAGTGTCGTGCGTTCGACATCCCTGACGACGTCCCCGACGCACGTCAGCGTCCTGCAAGGATCTCACCCACGTACCGGGCGACGGCATGGACCGCCGCCATCGACCCGGGGTAGTCCATCCGGGTGGGCCCGACGACTCCCATCCCCCCCAACACGGTGCCCGATCCGTAGGCGATCGACACCACCGAGGTGTCGCGCATCTCCTCGGCCTCGTTCTCCTCGCCGATCCGCACCGTGACCGTGCCGGGGTCCTGCGCCGACGCGAGCAGCTTGAGCACGACGACCTGTTCCTCCAGCGCCTCCAGCACCTGGCGCAGCGAGCCGGGGAAGTCGGCGACGTTGCGGGTCAGGTTGGCCGTGCCGCCGAGCAGCAGCCGCTCCTCGGGGTGCTCGACCAGGGTCTCGATCAGCACCGTGGACAGCGTGATCAGCACGTCGCGCAGCTCGGGCGGGGCGGCGTCGGGCAGCTCGGCGACGGCGACCGAGGCCGCGGCCAGCGGCCGGCCGACCAGCGCGCCGTTGATCAGCCCGCGCAGGGTGGCCACGTCGTCGTCGGTGAGCACCTCGCCCAGGTCGACCACCCGCTGGTCGACCCGGCCGGAGTCGGTGATCAGCACCAGCATCAGCCGGGCCGGGGTGAGCGCGACGACCTCCAGGTGGCGGACCGTGGAGCGGGTCAGCGTGGGGTACTGGACGACGGCGACCTGGCGGGTCAGCTGGGCGAGCAGCCGGACGCTGCGGCGCAGCACGTCGTCGAGGTCGACCGCGCCGTCCAGGAACGCCTGCACGGCCCGCCGCTCGGCCCCGGACAGCGGCTTGACCTGGGCCAGCCGGTCGACGAACAGCCGGTAGCCCTTGTCCGTGGGCACCCGCCCGGCGCTGGTGTGCGGCTGGACGATCAGGCCGTCCTCCTCCAGCACCGCCATGTCGTTGCGGACCGTCGCGCTGGAGACCCCGAGGTTGTACCGGTCCACGATCATCTTCGAGCCGACCGGCTCGTGGGTGGACACGTAGTCGGCGACGATCGCCCGCAGGACGGCGAACCGGCGTTCGTCGGCGTTCACGCGGCGCTCCTCCTCCGGACGGACGGGTGTCGCCCCCAGTCTAGGCGCTGCGGGGGGCACACTGCGGTCCGTGCTGATCCGCCGCCGGCTGCGCACACCACTGCCGGTTCACACCCGCGGTGGCATCGTGGCGCGACGTGGCCGCGCACCGATTCAGCCGGCGCTGGCTGCTGGTGGCGGCCGGCGCCGCCGGACTGGTCGGCGTGGGCTCGGTGGGGCTGCCCGCCGTCGCGGCCGACGTCGACCCCGAGGGGTTGCGCGCCCGCATCCTGGAGCCGGTCGCCCCGCACGTCGGGTACGTCGAGAGCAGCGGACGGCTGGGGCTGCCGGAGATCCCGCAGCTGGAGTCGTCGGTTGCCCTGCTGACCTCCACCACCCGGATCCGGACGTTCGTGGCCGACGCCGGGCGGTGGCGGGTCGACCAGGTGGACAACTCCGGCGAGCGCGACGTCTACCACCTCGGGGACACCGAGTACCTCTGGGACTTCGGCGCCCAGCAGCTGACCCGGGTCGTCGGGCGCACCCCGCTGCGGTTGCCCCGGGCCGCCGACCTGACCCCGCCGGAGCTGGCCCGGCGGCTGCTGCGGCTGGCCCCGGGCGACCCGGTGACCGCGCTGCCGGCCCGCCGGGTGGCCGGGCGCTCCGCGGCCGGGCTGCGGCTCACCCCGGCCGACCCGGTGACCACGGTCGGGCGGGTGGACGTGTGGGCCGACCCGACCACCGGGCTGCCGCTGCGCGTCGAGGTGTCGGCGCGGACCGGCCCGCCGCTGCTGGTCACCGAGCTGGTGGAGGTGACCGACGGGCCGCCGGACCCGGCCGACCTGGTCCCCGCCGCCCCGCCCGGCACCGGCCTGGTGAGCACCGGGGCCGCCGACATCAGCGGCGCGCTGCGGGTGCTCGACGCCGCCCCGCCGCCGGACCGGCTGGCCGGGCGCGACCGGGTGCCGCTGTCCGGGACGCCGGACGCCGAGCTGCCCGGCGTCGGGCTGTACGGGTCCGGCCTGGCCGGGTTCGCGCTGATCCCGGTGTCGTCCGACATCGCCCGGCAGGCCGTCGACGGGGCCGGGGTGGCCGGCGGGTCCGCGGTGGCGGTCCCGCGCGGCGCGGCGGTGGCCCTGACGACCCCGCTGCTGTCGGTGGTGGTGCACGCCCGCGGGCGGTCCGGGGTGCTGCTGGCCGGGACCGTCGGCACCGACGTGCTCGTCCAGGCGCTGGGCGAGCTGCCGGTGCGGAGGCAGCCGTGATCGACGGGGACGTGGTCCGCACCGCGGGCCTGACCAAGCGCTTCGGGCGGGTCACCGCCGTGCACGGGGTGGATCTGGCGGTGCCGGCGGGCTCCCGGTTCGGGCTGCTCGGGCCGAACGGGTCGGGGAAGACGACGCTGGTCCGGATGCTGCTCGGGCTGGTGCACCCGACGTCGGGGTCGGTGGCGCTGCTGGGCCGGGCGATGCCCCGGCACGCGGCGACCGTGCTGCCCCGGGTCGGCGCCCTGGTCGAGGGGCCAGCGGCCTGGCCGCACCTGTCCGGGCGGACCAACCTGCGGCTGCTGGACGCGGCCGGGCGCGGGTCGACCCGGCGCGACCGGCGGCACCGGGTGGAGGACGCGCTGGAGCGGGTCGGGCTGGCCGCGGTCGACCGGCGGCCGGTGCGGGCGTACTCGCTGGGCATGCGCCAGCGGCTGGGCATCGCCGCCGCGCTGCTGCGCGGCCCGGAACTGCTGCTGCTCGACGAGCCGACCAACGGGCTGGACCCGCGGGGCATCGGCGAGGTGCGCGAGCTGCTGGTGGAGCTGAACCGGGCCGGCACCACCGTGGTGCTGTCCAGCCACCTGCTGACCGAGGTGGAGGCGCTGTGCACCCGGGTCGGGGTGCTGGACCGGGGCCGGCTGGTGCTGGCCGACGAGCTGGCCGCGCTGCGCACCCCGACCGGCCGGGTGCTGGTGCGCACCCCCGACCCGGCCGCCGTCGTCGGGCTGCTGGACGGGCAGGTCCTGCACCGCGACGGCGACGCCCTGGTCGTGCGCGGCGACGACCCCGCCGCCCTCAACGCCCGGCTGGTGGCCGCGGGCATCCCGGTCACCGGCCTGGCCCTGGAGCGCCGGTCCCTGGAACAGGTGGTCCTGGAGCACACCGGCACCGGGACCGACCGCTTCGACGGGGGGCGTGCGTGAAGAACACTGGTCCGGCGAGGTTCTTCGCGCACGGCCGCCGGAGGCGCCGATGATCGGGGTGGAGCTGGCGCTGATGCTGCGCCGGCGGCGGGTGTGGCTGTGCTGGGCGTTGCTGTGCGCGTTGCCGGCGCTGGTGGCGGTACTGCTGGCGGTGACCGAGGTGGTGCCGCCGCCGGGGCAGGGCGGGGCGTTCCTGTCCGCGGTGGTGTCGGACGGGCAGCTGTTCCCGGCCGCGGCGCTGGCGCTGGTGCTGCCGGTGTTCCTGCCGATCACGGTGGCGGTGGTCGCCGGGGACGCGGTGGCCGGCGAGGCGACCACCGGGACGCTGCGCTACCTGCTGGTCCGCCCGGTCGGACGGCTGCGGCTGCTGGTCGCGAAGCTGGTGTCGGTGGCGGCGTTCGTGCTGCTGGCGGTGCTGTTCGTGACCGTCACCAGCTACGTCGTCGGGGTGGCGGCCTTCGGCGTCGGGGAGGACGCGGTGCTGGGCGGGGGCGGCGGGGTCGCGTCGCTGTCCGGGACCGTGCTCACCCCCACCGACCTGTTCGGCCGGACCATGGGCGTGGTCGGCTACCTGGCGCTGTGCATGCTGGCCCTGGGCGCGATCGGGCTGTTCTTCTCGACGGTCACCGACTCGCCGCTGGCCGCGGCGCTCGGCGTGCTGGCCGTGGTGGTGACCAGCGCGGCCCTGCTGCCGCTGGACGCCGCGGCCGCGGTGCGCCCGTTCCTGCCCACCACGCACTGGCTGGCCTGGGTCGACCTCTACCGGGAGCCGATCCTGTGGCCCGCCGTCGTCCGCGGGATCGAGGTCCAACTGGCCTACGTCGCGGTCGCCTTCGGCGCCGCCTGGGCCAACTTCGCCACCAAGGACATCACCAGCTGACCAGGGGGTCGTGCGTGAGTTCCATGCCTATAGGCAGCAAACTCACGCACGAGGTCGGAGTTCCGCGGCCGAACGGAGCCGGGCGCGGCT